>CAYNFL010000015.1:9313-16891 GCA_964396465.1 uncultured Christensenellaceae bacterium | reverse complement strand
CGATGGACGCGCCCTCGATATCCGTCATGCTGCTGTCATGGTCGCTCTCCACCTTCACGCCGTTCACCTTTCGCAGCAGACGGATAACATACCCTTGCGTTTCCGGCTGATCCTCCGGGAGCGGTATGCCGATCTGCTCCATTATCTCCATCTTGCCGTCCATGTCGTCGCTGCTCCACCATTCTTCTATGCTGGTGTATAGTTCTACGCGGTCAATCACCATATCGCTTAAGCCCGTATCCGCAATCAGCTTCTCCACCGCGCCCCTTGCCTGCTGCGGTGTGGTTTTCAACAGGCAGCCCTGCACAGCGCCGCCCGAAAGCGACTGCTCGGTCACGTCCTCAAGCGCCTTGCCGTCCAATCCGTACCGGCAAAGACTTTCATCGCGCTGAAACGACAGGCTGGAACCGCTGTTGGGCACGAAGTTCTGCGTGTTTCCCTGCTCGTCCACATAGGAGTATGCCGTGGTATCTGTGTAATCAATATCGTTATACACCGTAAACAGCATCGCTTTGGGCAGCGTATTCGCGCTGTACATCACCTGCATTTGGTATGGGTCGGAAGTCGCCTCCAGCAAGGTTTGGGTTCCGCTGGCCGCGTTCGTCTTCTCATGCTTGACATCTTTCGTCCGCATTGTCCCGTCAGACGGTGTTATTTCCATGCTCTCGGGTGCCGCCTCATACAGCTTCGATAACTCATCGATCATCGAATTCAAGGCGTCGATCGCCTTTTCATTTGTCGCTTTCGCCAGCTGCGCCTGATACTCGAGTATCACGTCCCGGTAATGCTCCTTATCCAGCGCCTCCGGCACGACATACATGGGCGTATCGCCACACAGCGCGTTGAACAGTGTGTATACCCGCTCCTGCGAAAACTTATCCGCCTTGACGTGTACCATCGGCAGGTTCGTCGCCTCCGGCAGCTCTATCGCGATGTCCGCGTAAACCTGCACGCCCTGATCGCTGAAATCCGCCTGAAAGCGTTCCGGCACACCGTAATGCGTGCACAGCTCTGCATAGCTCATCCCGGAAGGAGGTGCCGCGGGCATCGCACTTTCGGTTTGCGCCATACCCTTCTCGATCATCTGCTCCATGTCCTTTTGGACGACGATCGGCGCTTCCGGCGTCGCTTGGCAGGCTGTTGCAAAGCAGGTGAACAGCATAAGCGCCACTGCCGCTGCGCTCCGCCCGCCCCGCAGCTTACGTTTCCCCATATAACAATCTCCTCTTTTGAATCACCAGATACCGCGAATCAAATCTCCTTGGAATCCTCTGGTTACGCTTGATCTCTGATAGATTTGTTGAGCTTATATTTCATTAATACTTTTGTAATATTCGTAACTTTTGTGTAGTATATGTTCTTTTCCAAGCTTTGTCAAGTTTGCTCTTCCGTTTCTGTTTGCGTATGCATTCCGCGCGGAATCACGGTGCCGTCGATGGCACTGATGGTCAGCAGCGAATGATCCGACCTGTCAAAGCGATATTGGCGCGTGGCGTTGCGCCTGTTGTTGTCGTCCAGTATACATGTCACTCCGTTTCCTTCCCGCCCCGTTCCGATCCGCTCAGGCTTTCGATTAAACTTCGCAGTTCGTTTTTATCCTTTTCCGTAAGGCCGCCTTCCCGGATCATACAGGTTAAAAACAGCTTCGCGCTGGCATCCGTAAACTTCGATATCATGTACCGGCTTTCGTTTCTCACGCATTCCTCACGCTCTACCGCAGGAGAGTAAGCGCGGTTTCCGCTGATGGTTTTATACTTGAGATAGCCGTTATCACAGAGCTTTCTCAAATACGTGGAATAGGTGCTCTTCTGCCAGTTTACTGCGGTGTCCATCGCTCCCATGATCTCGGAAAGGAACATGGGGCGGCGCTTCCAGAGCGTCTCCATGATGATCCATTCCTGCTTCGACAGCGCTTCCTTCATACCCTTTGCCTCCACAAGTCTATTGTTTTAGTCTGCTAGTCTATAATTATAGACTTATGGTTCTATGGCGTCAACATTTAATATCCCTGCGTAACATCAATGATGCTGCCGTCAATGGCGTTGATGCTCATCATGGGGTTGCAATAATAATTATCACCGCTAAGGAATGAGAGCCCCACATCCCCGCCGTCGCTGGTCGGGGCCGTGCAAGTACCATAGAAATTCCACACCGGCACCAGCAGCCCGCCGCCAAGCGTATCCTGCTCCGCAATACGCTGATACTCCAAAGACACATGATCCACGTTGAACGCCATATATTCCAGGCCCTCCATATTCGCCCGCGCCTCCCAATTAATCTGCATCTGCTGCTCGAATTTTGCGGCAACCTCAGTAAACGTCATCAACGCAGCGCTCTGCACGAGCGTTTCGCCGATATTGAGCGGTGACGCCCAGTCCAGCGAAATGATGCCGTCGTCGCTCACCATCACGTTGATCGTCTCATAAGACCATTCGCTGATACCGGAGAAGTCCATGTCATCGACTGACTCGCCGTTTTTGATCGCTTCATCAATCGCGCTCTCCATACCGCCCATGCTGCCGGTCGAGCCGCGGATATACGATACCGGAATGCCGTTCACCATACGGCACAGATGCAACTCGTAAACATAGTGCTCCGCGGGCGAGACAAGGCCGTCATAGTTACCCAAGTTTTCATCGTCCGTAAGGTACATCGCAACCACCGCAATGTTGTCGATACCTGCCGCCGCCAGCTTCTGCTCCACCAGCGCTTTGGCCTGCGCGGGCGTCGTCTTCAGCTTGGCCAGCACCGCCGCATCGTCGATCACGATACTCTCGTCCACGCGTATCGGCGGATGCTGCGCATAGTTGCTGTTTGCCGCGCTGCTCATGTTCTCGTATCTCAGCGTCGCCATGCGCTGTACAGTCCGTGCGCTCATACCTGTAACTTTGCCGTTCTCGTCCGTACGGACATCGACGTCGGACTGTGTCATATCGTTATTGTTCTCCACATACATTCTTTGGGCCTTCGTGTAATCGTCCGGGTCCGTCGTCGCGCTCAGCCCCATGTAATAGGCAATATGCTCCCCCGTTTCGTAGTCGGCCGTCTCCGTCTGCTTGAGCTGCCCGTCCGATTCGACGATAATATCCTTGCTGGTTTCGGGTGCCTTTTCATACTTTACTTTCAGCATCGCAATATGCTCGTCTATCTGCGCCTGGTCACCTTCCGATGAGTATTCCTCTGTCGTTTTCATTTGTTCCCATCGCACGATCTCTTCGGATATCTCACCCTTGGTCTCCGCGCCATACTGAACCTCGTACAGCGTTTTCCCCTCAAACAACGCCGATATCAGCCCGTCCACCTGCGCCTGCGTGAAATCTGCCGCCGTCACGCTCACGATGGGCATGCTATCCGTATCCGGTATAATAAGGGGAGTGCTATTTGCCGTCACAGTCAGCTTACCCTCCGCCGCGCTTACGCTGGCGGTATAAGATTCCGGCGCATCCACCTGCTCCGCAATTGTTTCGCCTTCCGCTCCCGGCGTCTGCGCCGCCGCCGAAAGCATCGCGGCCTGATCCTTGCCCACGACAACTTCTTTCTCCGGCGTGGGCTGGCAAGCGCTCAGCGCGCTCATCGCAAGCATGATCACCGCGATACCCGCCGCGACAACCCGCCCCTTCCTGCCCGTTTTCGCCTGCCTGAACATGCCGCGTATTCTCTGCTCCATGGAGGTGCGCCCGTCCGCCATGCCCATTACGGCTTGCAATTGCGCGTTGCTTTCGCGCCCCGCAAAGTGCAGCACCGTGCCGATATAATCCTGCCTTGCAACCGTACCGATATGCCGCAGCACGCGCGCGTCGCACGCCGCCTCCATATCCTTGCGTATAATCGCAAAACACAGCCATACGAGCGGATTAAACCAGTACACCACGCAGAGCGTATTTAGCATCACGATAACGGCAGTGTCGCCGTATTTGATATGCGTCAGTTCGTGCAGGCAGATATGGCGCAGCTGTTTATCGCTTTGCCTATCGATGTTCTCCGGCAGCAGCAGCACGGGACATAGTAGCCCCATAATCATCGGCACGCCCAGCATCGGCTGTATTGCCGCACATACATTACGGCGTATCCCCATCTCCCGCTTACATTCTTCCAAAATGTCCAGCACACGCGCAGACGGCTCTGCCATATTGCGGCGCACCTTGCGCCTCAGACGCAGCGCGGCCAGCGCTATCGCTCCGCCTGCTACGAATGCGCCCGCCGCCCACGCGATTGCCGCCCATTCCGTCCACGTCAGGCTCGGCACGGATATCACCGCCGGAGCGGATGCAGCCTCTGAGCCCGCTGCGCTTTGCGTTTGCGCCTGCTGTGCCTGCGTACCCGATGCCTGCGCTTCAAAGCTGCTTAGCGGATGGATACCTTCGTCTGAAAGCTCGGCCAGAATATCCGCGATATCCTGCGTATCCGCCGCCGCGGCAGATACCTCCGCCGTTTTAAAGTCACTAAAAAGGCTGAAGCTGCTTTCAAAGCCAAATGGCATAACAAGCTTAACGATCACCAATGCCCACAGCGTATACTGCATCACGGCGGAAATCCTTTTCGCCAGCAGCCGCCGCGCAATGAGCATCAGCGCAAAAAGCACCGAGAACACCGCCGCGTTAACAGCCAGCGCCATCATAATATCCCGCGTCATTGCCGCTCACCTTCTTCCCGTTCGAGCCGCACGGCCAGCGCTTTTAATTCCTCCGTATCCTTCTTTGAAAGCTGCCCGTCCTCCGCCATCATCGCGACGAGACGCCCGACAGAGCCGAAGTAACCCCGGCGCGACAGCAGCTCGCTGCTCTCCGCGCGTAGCGCGTCGTCCCGGCTGATTGCCGCCGCATAAAGCTTGTCCTTCAGGTTGCGCTCCTCCGCAGTAACAAGGCCTTTGGCCGACATGTTGCGTAGGTACGTATGAAACGTCTTATACTCCCAGTCCACATCGGGCTGCTCTGTACGCACGCGCTCCACAATCTGCTTCATCGTCTGCGCGGGCCTCCCCCACAGCGCCGTAAGTATCACCCATTCCGAATCCGCGAGGCGTTTATTCATTACCGCATCCTCCATATCTGTCGTTATTACTTACGACATATTTGTCTTTAGCATAAACGACATAATTCCGTTTGTCAATATACGAGGGCGATTTTTATTAATATATCCGTAATATTCGTAACATTAATACCCCCAGTCGCGATTGATATTGCTGCCGTCGATGGCGTTGATGGTGACAAAGCTCTGGTCTTTGAACGACGACCACTCGCCTGTCTGGTCATCCGTAATGTCGCGCGTGTTGCCGATGAAATCCCACACAGGCACGAGCAGAGATTCTCCCGGGCTGTCCTTGCGCATAATGCGCATCATGGAAAGCCGGATGCTCGTGATGCTGATTTCCACCTTGTCGTCGTATGCGGTGTATACTTTGAAGAACATGTTGTCCTTTGCGTGCTTTACGATGTCCTCAAACGGCGTCAGCGTCACCTGTGCCGACATCACCGAGGTGATCTCTATCGGGTTACTCCATATAAACTGTACGATTCCGGTGTCGTCCACATAGATGAGCAAATACTCCGGGTCGGCTATATATTCATAATCCGGCTGCTCCTGATAGGTTACGTTGGGATCATCCGTGCTAAGCTCAACCGAAGGTTCAATCGACGCAACCGGTATGCCCTGTATTTTCCTGACCAACGTGAACACATAGCATTGCGGGGCAGTTTCCTTGTAATCCTTATCGTTTCGATCGTTGATGTCCTTGTAGAATGTAGACGCGCCCACAGATTCGATCTGCATATCATCAATGCCCAGATCGGCAAGGCATTGCTCCACCGTTGCCCGCGCGTCCGCTGTCGTCGTCGTCATACCCCTTGGCGTACCGCTGAATTCTTCCGAGCCCGGCGAGTGTACATCATATCCTCCGTCAGAAAATCCAGCCAAGCCATCGTTGACAAAGCGGAAGCTGCTCCCGTATTCACCGGAATTGTTCACTCTGAATCCGGCGGTATTGCCCTTGCCGAGATCGGCGGCTACGTCTAAACCGGAACCGTATGCATTGGTCTGCAGCTGCGTATCCGCAGGCGTCCTTTCGCGTTCATCGGGCGCGGCGATATATTCCTTTTCCAGCTCCGTGATGCGAGCTTCGAGATCCGCGATCACCCCCTCCTGATCAGCTACCTCATTTTGCTTCGCGAGTTCGATCTCTTTCCGCCGCCAGACGATCATCGACATAATATCGTCTCCGGTCTGTATCTGCTCCTCGGTAAATACTGGCTGCCCCTTCAGGAAGTATTCTGCGAACCTGTCCACCTGCTCCTGCGAAAACGCGCAGAACGTCACCGCCAATGCCGGAACGCTATCGGCGGGAGGCAATTGCACTTGTGCGTCAATCGTCACCGTCACATTGCCTTTCTCGTTGGTGTACGAGTCTGTGAAGGTTTCCGGCGCTCCCGCCAATTCCCTCAGCGCCGCGATTTTTTCCGCTTCGCTCGCCCCGTTTGCACTATCCATACTTAATTGCGTCTGTCCCGGCGACGCGATTTTATCCTCCAGCCCGCTGCCTCCCTTATTGACCACGATCTCTTCCTCCGGCGTGGGCTGGCAAGCGCTCAGCGCGCTCATCGCAAGCATGATCACCGCGATACCCGCCGCGACAACCCGCCCCTTCCTGCCCGTTTTCGCCTGCCTGAACATGCCGCGTATTCTCTGCTCCATGGAGGTGCGCCCGTCCGCCATGCCCATTGCGGCTTGCAATCGCGCGTTGCTTTCGCGCCTCGCGAATCGAAGAACCGTGCCGATGTAATCCTGTCGCGCGGAAGCGCCGATACGGCGCAGAACGCGCGCGTCGCACGCGGCCTCCATATCCTTGCGTATAATCGCAAAACACAGCCATACGAGCGGGTTAAACCAGTACACCGCGCGAAGTATATTCATCAGCGCGATCGAGGCAGTGTCGCCGTATTTGATATGCGTCAGTTCGTGCAGACAGATATGGCGTATCTGTGCATCCGTCTGCGAATCTATATCCTCCGGCAGAACCAATACCGGCTTAAAGCTTCCCATCACAAATGGCGCTTTAAGCGCGGATTGCACAAGCACATCAACGCGCCTCTTGATCCCGATTTCCTGCCTGCAATATGCAAATAACCGTGCCGCCCTTTCCGGCGCGGTAAGCCTTGCGTGGCGCGCGCGCCGCTTAAGGCTGGCCGCGCACAGGCTCATCGCCGCTATCGTTATCGCAGCGCCTGCCGCCCAGACGATCAAAGCCCACTCCGTCCAATCGAGCGGCGTAATATTTGCCGATAAAACGGTCTGAACGCTTTGCGTTTCGGCCGATACCTGCGCTGAAGTATCCCCCGTTTTTACCTCAGTTATATTTCTCGTCACGTCCTGTAAGCTTTGCCCGGCATTTATCTCCGGCTCTGAAGGTAATACCGCGGTAAAAGCCGTGACGGGGAGGGCTTTATCCGTCTTTGGCGCAAACAGCCCAAGCGGGCTTAAACTGCTCTCGAAGCCGAAAGGCACAATGAGCTTGATGATCACAACCGCCCAGAGCGCGTACTGCAGCGCGGCGGAAACCCTTGTCGAGCCTGCATCCTTTCAGTT
>CAYNFL010000015.1:7368-9303 GCA_964396465.1 uncultured Christensenellaceae bacterium | reverse complement strand
CCTTTTTGCCAACAAACGCCTGACCAAAAGCATGATCAGAAAGAGCACCGTGAACACGGCTGAATTAACGATGAGCGAAGTCAGTATGCTTTGCGTCATTTGCGCTCACCGCCTTCCATCTCAAGCCGCGCGGCGAGCTTTTTAAGTTGCTCCCTGTCCTGATCCGAGAGCTGCCCGCTATCTGCCATCATCGCGACAAGCGCTCCCATAGAGCCTGTGCTGATGCGCGAGAGCAGCGTCTCGCTTTCGGCCTTGAGCGCTTCCTCGCGCGAGACCAGCGCGAAATACAGCTTGTCCCGCTTGTTCTTATCCTCGCAGCCGATCAGCCCTTTTTCCAGCATGATCCGCAGGTACGAGTGATAGGTTTTGTACTGCCAGCCGATGTCCGGCTGCTCTATTTGCACTGCGGCAATAATTTCGCGCATCGTTTGCGGCTTCCTGTCCCACAGCGCGCGCAGTATCGTCCACTCCGCGTCCAACAGCTTTCTTTCCATATGCTTCACCGCCCGTTAACAGATTGATTATATCTTATATTTATAAGATATAATGTCTTAATTATATGAGACATTCTCATTTCTGTCAACGGTATTCGTCAAATTGATTTAACATATTTGTAATATTCGTAATTAATGCATCGTGTATACCTCATTTCGGCGTCCTTCGTTCAAGTGACATCCGCCATGGTATTGATGATGCTGCCGTCGATCGCACTCACCGCCATCACCATGAACGGCCCGGGGTAAAAATCGTTGCCGCCCCCATCCGATGTCATGTACCCTTCGTAAGTATAATCATCATCTTTGTACACGGTAGTCTCTTTTACATAACCGTAAAACACGTACGCGGGCACATACAGCCCGGTTTTTTCATTCATTCTGTCCTTTTCCCTCATGCGGATTAAATTAAGCTGAATGCTGTCGATTTCCACGTCTACCGAGGTTTCAACGCCCTCGTATTGGTCCAGATATTGCCCGTAGGTATACGTGACCGCATTTTCAAACGCCGTCATGGCTGTGTCGAAATCGATCAGCTCCACGTCGTCTTCGATGATTTCCGTTACCGCGCCGGGTTCATTCCAGTTGATCTCCAGTATGCCTTCGTCGGATATCAGAAATTTGATCGACTCGTAGAACCACGGCTCGGAATATTCGTCACCGCTGGCGCTGTCCGATTCATGGCAGGAAACGGGGACGCCGTTTACGGTATGCGTATAATAGAGCTTATACGCGTATTCGGACGCGGGGTCCCAGTTGTCGTCCACATGGCCTGTGCCGTGGTTGTCCACGATGTAGGATGCGAACAGCTTGACGTCATCCATACCCGCCGCTTCAAAGAAGCCATCCGCGAGCGCTACGGCGTCTTCAATCGGCATCGAAAGCATGCCCTGCGCCGCCTCGGGCAGCGGGTCTCCCGCCTCAATGCGCGTCATACCGTCGGTCGTAAACGCGGATGGCGCCTTGACATACCACAGCGAGCTGCCCGGATTGCCCTCGTTTGCCGATACGCTGATATGTATAAACGTTTCGCCCAGCGTCGCTTCCAGCTTATAGTATTTGTTGATGCCGTTATACTTTCTGACGGTTTCCTGTTCTTCATATTGTACGTCGTAGATTTCTTGCTCCTCGTACTGCATCGTCCCGTCGCAGACGACGGGCGCGGGCTCTTCATCCGGCGCGGTTTCATACTGTTCCTCGAGCTTGTCAATCTGCGCCTGAAATTCGTCGATCGTATCCTGACGGATCGGGTCACCGTCGATCGTTCCGCCGTTGATCATGCGCTGATAGTAGAGTATCTGTTCCTCGATCTCGGATTTGGTGAGCTGCGTCCGCGGGAGATTCGGCTTTTCATCCGGGAACAGATAGTTGAACATGCCCGTTACTTGTTCCTGCGTGAAGTTCATCGGCGTGACACGCGCAAGCGGCATACCGTCTGCCG
>CAYNFL010000015.1:0-7358 GCA_964396465.1 uncultured Christensenellaceae bacterium | reverse complement strand
CGTCTGCCGATGGCTTCACGACATCCGCGTCCACGTGGATGGCAAGCGAAGCCAATTCATTTTCGTCGCTGTAGGAATAATGCTCGGGGATCTCCAGCTTCTTGAGGTAGCAGGGCTGGGTTGCCTCGGCTTCCGTCTGCGCAGCGTTTTGAACCTGCTCCACAATATCCTTGTTTTTATTTACGACGATCGGCTTCTCCGGCGTGGGCTGGCAGCCCGCGGCCAGCATCAATACCGCTGTGCAAACAGTCCATATGATACATTGACATGCTTTCCCCATATAACACCTCCGAAAACATCTATTTTTGAGTGATCCATTTATACAGTTTGCAGGGCATGTTTATAGCTTTTATCCATACCTCAGCACAAACCGCCCCCGATCTCATAGCATCACCCGACTGAAGCGGCACTTTGCGTCATGGTCGTATCAGCGAGCCGTCCACCGCGTTGATGGTAAGCAGGCTGTACTCGGTATTCGGGAACACCTGCGCCGTACCATCTTCGTCATACGAAGTGAAAGTGCCGTAAAACTCCCATGCCGGCACAAGCTGCCAGCCGCCCGGCACATCCTTCATCGGGATACGCGCCATGGAGAGTACCACGCGCGTGATGCATATCTCGCTTCTTTCTTCGTCGGACGCATCCTCCCACGCATATTTTGCTGAAATCGCGTTTGTAAACAGCGTATCCAAATCCGCAAACGGCAGCAGCGCTACGTTTTGTGACATCGTGGACGCGATTTCGCCGTAATCGTTCCATTCGATGGCGGTCACGCCCGTATCGTCCACATGCACTTGCAGCTGCTCCGTATACCACGGTTGAGAATATACCGTCTGCGCCTCCTCATCGGTCAGGCCATCATCGCTCTCATCGTTTTCCCCTTCGCACATTGTCGTAACCAGAAAACCGCCCGCGCGGCGCAGGCATGTCACGTAATAGCCATACGACACACCATCAGGCGCGGTTTCATCAACTGTCTCGCCAACTTCCGCCCAAGCCGCCTCCATAAAATCAAAGCCGAGGCTGTTGAGCGTATCCTGCACAGCCTGTATGGCCTGCTCCGGCGATGTTTCAATGCCTGGCGCTTTACTTGCATCCCCGATATCTTCAGCCCAGCCATACCGGTTCCCGTTGGCTAAAATGAGGCTGCTCCCGGTTGCGCTTTCTGTATCGTTTTGAACCGACAGGAACCGCGTGTCCCTCCGGCTTAGATCCGGCGTCACATCCAGCATTTCGTACCGGTATGCGTCAGCCTGCTTGATCTTCAGCTGTCCGTCCGAAACCTGCACCACATTCGCTTCAGGCGCGGCCTTTATCTGCGCCTCCAGCGCTGCGATGAACTCCTGCATATCCTCGGGAGACGCATCGTTCGTGCCTTCCAGACACTCCTGATATACGCGCTTCGCCTGCACCAGCCTCTCCTGCAGCTCCGCTTTCGTCAGCGGCAGGTTCGCTTCATACAGTGCCGCGTCCCCGAAGAAATAGTCGATGACCTTGTCCGCCTGTTCCTGCGTAAACCTTCCCTTCACGATCTCATACACGGGGTACGCATCCGTATCCGGCACCTCCACGCGCGCGTCCGCACTGACAGTCAGCTTCGCGTTGGCATCAAACGGTTCGAGCGTCCACGTATTCGGCACATCGGAGCGGTCAAACGCTTCCGGCGTCGCAGTAAACGCGCTCTCCAGCACGCCCTTGTTCTTGTTCACCACGACGGATTCCTCAGGCGTGGGCTGGCAGGCTGCCAGCGCGCACACTGCGAACAGCGTAAAAACTACAGCGGCTGATTTTCCCCTCCTGCACGCCCTGAACAGACGGGAAGGTATTTTCCCTCCGGCCTCACCGTCCCACGGGCATTTCCCTGCGATGAAACCGTCCGCTTCCGGCAGGTTTTGATGCTTGTCCATACCCACCACTCTTTCATTCGGGGTTTGATAATGTACTCCCCGCGTATCATCACTCCGTAATATATGTAATATAATTGTAATATATATACCACATATTGTTATACTGGGTCAAGGCCTCTGACAAAGTTTACAACTCTATCACATCTCAAACAAAAAGCCCGCCTCTGGCGGATGTGTGAACCCGCCCGAAACGGACTTATTGCATAAACTATTGTATCAGCGAACCGTCCACCGCGTTGAGCGTGAGCAAACTGCGATCGGGATATGGGTACTCCTGCGCCGTACCATCCTCTTCGTACGAGGTATACGTGCCGTAAAACTCCCATGCCGGGACAAGCTGCCACTGGTTCGGCGCGTCCTTCACCTGTATGCGCGCCATCGAGAGCGCCACGCGTGTGATGCACATCTCCGTTCTGGTATAGGATGCTTCGCCTTCCTCCATCCACGCGTACTTGGCCGATATCGCGTTCTTAAATGCTGTACCCAACTCCGCAAACGGCAGCAGCGTTACATTCTCCGATATCGTGGACACGATCTCGCCGTAGCTGCTCCATTCGATGGCGGTCACGCCCGTGTCGTCCACATAAACATAAAGCTCCTCCGGCGGCCATTGATAGGCGTAAAGCTCCTGCATCTCTTCCTCCATCATGATGCCGCTTTCCTTGCTTTCATCCACGCCGTCGGACATCGTCATAACCAGAAAATCGCCCGCGCGGCGCAGGCATGCCACGCGGTAACCGCCCGTCAGGTCGCTTCTTACCTCTTCCCCACTTTCAATCACCTGCCCGGCCTCCACCTGATATGCCTCCATGAAATCAAAGCCAAGGCTGTCCAGCATATCCTGTACAAGCTGTGCCGCCTGCTCCGGCGTCGTCTCAATCCCCGGCGCTTGGCTTGCCGATACGGTATCGCCGGTACGGTAATATCGATTCCCGTTGACCAGCTGAATGTGGCTCCCGGATTCGCCTCCGATATCGTTCATCACCGAAAGGTACTTCATGCCTTCCCTGCCCGCGCTTTTATCCGGTGTCACGTACAGCGTTTCATACTGGTATACGTCAACCTTTTGGGGCTTGAGCTGCCCGTCCGAAACTTGTATCTCATTCGTCTCAGGTGCGGTCTCGATCTGCTCCTCTATAATCTTGATGCTCTCAAGCATCTGCTCCGGCGTGTTTTCGTATTTCACGTTCCCCGCCTCGTTGGTCGCGCCCGCAAGGCGTTCCTCATACTCCAGCCGCGCCCGTACCAGCCACTCCTGCAGCTCCGATTTCGTCTGCGGCTGTCCCGCTTCGTACAGCGTCTCGTCCCCGAAGAAATAGTCGATGATCTTGTCCACCTGCTCCTGCGTATACTGCCCCTTCACGATTTCGTATACGGGGAACGCCCCGGTATCCGGCACGTCCACCTGTGCGTCCGCGCTGACGGTCAGTTTGGCGTTCGCCTCAAATGCATCCAGCGTCCACGTTTCGGGTGCTTCGTACCGCGTTTCTGGCTCAGGTGTCGCCGCGATCGCGCTTTCCAGCACGCCATCGTTCTTATTCACCACAATTGGTGTTTCCGGCGTCGGCTGGCACGCGGTCGTGAAACAAGCGACCAGCATCACCGCCGCCGTCAGCGCGGCAGCCAGTCTGCCGCTCGCCTTACTCTTTGTGCTCATGAATATCCCCCTCACGCGCCTCTCGGCGGTTTTCTTCGTATTGCCGCGCGCCATACCGAGTGCCATTTGTCGGTGCGCAGGTTGCGCGAACAGCTTGACAACCAGCGATGCGTACCGCGCGCGCTCCACGCTGCCCATCTCTTTCACCACCGCGCTGTCGCAGGCGGTTTCCATATCCGCGCGCACCTGCCTGAAGGCAAGCCACACGGCGGGGTTGAACCAGTGCACGGCAGTCAGCACGGATAGCAAGCCGCTTACCGCATGGTCGCCGCGCTTATAATGCGTGAGCTCGTGCCGCAGCGCATGGCGAACCTGCATATCGTCCATCGCGATCAGCGCGTCGGCGGGCATCAGCAGCGTGCGCGGCAGCATCAGCGCGGGCGTGCCGTATTCGTATACGCAGACGAGCCGCAGCTGTGCTTTCACGCCCATCTGCGCTTTCACCTCTTCAAACAGCGCCGTAAGCCTTTGGGAAGGTGGCGCGCCATGCCGTCGTATTTTTGCTTTCATCGCGCAGTATACGGCCGCAAGGTACGCAAAGCCGATGCCTGCCCCGATTAGCCATACGATCAGCGCCATCTGCTCCCATTTCAGCTGCGCTTTTCGAGGAACCTGTGCGGAAGCGGTAACCGGCGCCGACGCTTGCGCTTGCGGAACTTCCGCCGCGGCTACAGGCGTGTCCGCCTCCGCCGCGGCTGGCGCTTCGCCGAAATCCACAGGGCTCAAAGCGCTTTGCGCGGATTCTGTTTTTTCCGTACTCTGCGTCTCCTGCGGTATCGTAAGCAGATGCACCGGGCTCGCGAAGGTAACGGGCAGTATCAGGCGCACTATCAGCACCGCCCACACCGCGTAGTGCAGCAGCGGCGACATCCTGCCTTTCAGGCACACCTTCAACAGCATCATCACGGCAGTGATGATGGCGGCGTATATGCTGATTTCCAGCACCGTATCTAAAATACTCATTGCAGCTTCTCCTTTTCCGCGCCCAGCTTTTCAATGAGCGCCAGCAGCTCCGCCCTGTCCTCATCCGTAAGCCCGCTTTTTTGTATCATGCTGGCCAGCAGCAGCCGCGTGCCTTCCTCGTTCAGTTTTGACAGAATGTAATTGCTTTCGTTCTCAATGCAGTCCTCGCGCCGTACAAGCGGATAGTAGCGGCGGCTGCCTCGAACGGTGCTGTAACCGATTAATCCCTTGTCCCCCATCCGTTTCAGATAGGTCAGATAGCTGCTGCGGTTCCACTCCACCACTGCGGCCATCGCCTCCATGATCTCCGACAGGAACAGCGGGCTGCTTTGCCACAGCGTCTCCATCACAGCCCATTCGTGTCTCGACAGCGTTTCCTTCATACTGTATTCCTCCGTATACGGATTAATGGTTTCTTTATCGTCTACTATTGTAGACATCATGGAGCGGTTTGTCAACATCTTAATCTCCTGAAAAAAACAGATTATATATTTCGAAAAAACGTTAACGCGGGCTCAAAAAAAAGAATTGAGAAAATAGCAATATTGTGAATGAAAATGTATTGATACCAAGTTCACGATGATATACGCAAATTGATGTTTCGGAGCTTATGGGCAGCGAAGCGTATCTGCATGTGAAAATACCATTTCGCCAAGATACCTGTGATATACAACAAAGCGGGGAAGAGATTACCCCGAAAGCCAATGATTCGAAAGCCGTACTGCGTGTCAAATCTACATTTTTGGACCAAGAGCAGACTCAGATGGACATTGTGCCGCTCATTAACAAGATACACATTTTTGATATAGATACATCGGAAAATCTAATTGAATAAAAAAACCATATCAAAACCCGATATGACTTAAAATTGGCCCCTATTTTGTCCCGATTCAGAAAAAGCTCCAAAACAATATGATGGGGCTTGCCGCCTGTGAAACAGCGGGAGGCAAGCCCTTTAGCTTTGATTTGATACGACGATTATTGTAATAATCCAAGATATGCGGGGGTATCTTTTTTTCGGTTCCCCCGCTTTTATTTCTTGTTGATTTTTTAAATCCGGAATAAAGCAAAGCAAGGTGCTTTCCAATATGCTCCCTTACCAATCTCCTGTATTCCGCGTCATGTTCCCGCCACAAGCTGTGCAGCCTTTCCGAAAACATCGCGCCGCCGTCATTCGCCTTGGCGGTTAGTATATACCCATACGTAATATCGACAAAGCGGTTAACGCTGCGTGCAAATACCAAACCGCCTTCAATCCGCCGAACGGACAAGGGATATACGTTTGAAATCCCGGCTTCACTATTCACCGCATCCCGGATGCACCCTTTAACTGCTCGCGCATATGGCGTACCCCCCTAATGTAGGTTACAGACGAAAATACCGTTTAGCATTCCCGTAGCAGATATCGTTCACAAAGCCGCCCAACGCTTCTATATCTCCATAAATCTCCCCGTCCTCCGCCCATTTACCGATCAGGTTGCACAGTATGCGGCGGAAATACTCGTGGCGTGTATACGATAAAAAGCTGCGCGAGTCCGTCAGCATACCGATAAAGTTACCCAGAACCGAAAGGTTTGCCAGGCTCGTCATCTGATCGATCATACCGCGCTTGGTGTCGTTGAACCACCATCCCGGCCCCTGCTGAATCTTGCCTGCGGCATCCGCCCCCTGAAAGCAGCCGAGCACCGTTCCCAGCATCGCGTCGTCTCCGGGATACAGCGAAAAAAGCACAGTTTTGGGCAACTCGCCCGTGCTGTAAAGCACGTTTAAAAACTTCGTGATATCGTAGGCGTTTCCGGGCAGACCGATACAGTCAAAGCCGCTGTCACGCCCCAGCCGACCCATCATGATGCTGTTGGAATTGCGCAGCGCACCGTAATGAAGCATCATTACCCAGCCGCGCCGCGCGTACTCACGCCCCAAGAATACTAAAAGCGCGGTTTTATATTGATCCTCCTGTATATGGCTCACGTTCGTGCCACACAACCTCCCGCAAAATATCCCATCCACCTCTTTTTCGGAAGCCGGCGCACAGGGCACGTATTCCAAGCCGTGATCCGAAGCACGGCAACCCACGCTCTCAAAATAATCGAGCCGGATGCGGAGCGCGCTGAAAAAGTCGTCCATGCATTTGATGCTGAATCCCACGGCATATTCCATATCGCGAATGAATTCCTCAAATTTAATATCGCCGATATTAAGTACACGGTCGGGACGCCACGAAGGCAGCACTTTTACGTCAAAGCTTGCGTCGTCCTTGATCTTGCGGTGCGCTTCCAGCGTACTGAGCGGGTCGTCTGTGGTATTGATTGCCTTTACATTTGAATCCCGGATGATGCCGCGCACGCTCATGCTGCGCAGCTTTTCGTTGCAGTGCCGCCACGCTTCTTCCGCGGTTCCGGCGTTCAGTTCGTCCTCGAACCCGAAATACCTCTTGAGCTCGAGGTGTGTCCAATGGTAGAGAGGATTGCCTATTGCGCGCGGCAGCGCCTCCACGAACTGCTGAAATTTCTCGCGATCCGTCGCATCGCCGGTAATCAGGCGTTCATCGACACCGTTGGAGCGGATCAGCCTCCATTTGTAGTGGTCCGCACCCAGCCACACCTGCGTGATATTTTCGAACCGCCTGTCGTCCGCAATCTCCTGCGGATCGATATGGCAGTGATAATCAATAATTGGATTGTTCTTTGCGAATTCGTGATACAGCCCGCAGGCCGTATCGTTTTCCAGCAGAAAATCCTCGCCCATGAACGTCTTCATTATATCCTCGCTTTCTTTTTGCGAAATAGCTTTATATTTGCGCAAAGCGGTTTCTGTCGATCCACAGCCCC
>CAYNFL010000014.1:0-17717 GCA_964396465.1 uncultured Christensenellaceae bacterium | reverse complement strand
TTATTTGATACCGTATCTTTTATTGAAACGGTCCACGCGCCCGCCCGTATCGACCAACTTCTGCTTGCCTGTAAAGAAAGGATGGCACTTGGAGCAGATGTCCACTCTCATCTCTTTTCTTACGGAACCGGTGGTAAAGGTCTCGCCGCAAGCGCAGGTCACCTTGCATTCGTGGTATTCGGGATGGATTCCTTGTTTCATTTGCATTTCACCTCTGTCTGGCCCGGATTGCGGCGCAAAGCCGCAGAAAACATTATAACAATACCGTTTTGAAAAAGCAACCGTTATTTTATTGCGAGTGTTTCTTAGCGCGGTTTTATTTACGAAGCAGTAACTTTAAATCAGCGATCAAGAATATTAACAATTTGAAGACGAATTTCATAAATTTCTGGTGGGCTTTTTATGCAATTTCGGTTATAATCATATAATGCGCATATAATAGACGTATATGTTCACAGCGCAGCCGGCAATGATGAAGGCGGCGGCTGCGAAATATAAGCGAAGGGTGTTCTTGTTGGAAGAGATCTATAAAGCCATAATCGCAAGCGTACAGGGTTTTGGATGGAAAGATGTAATTGACATCGTGCTTTTGAGCGTGATCATTTATTTGATATTGAAACTTACATCCAAAACGCGCGCGATGCAGGTGCTCAAAGGCCTCGGCGTGATACTGCTGGGCGCTTGGGTCGCGGACCTTTTAGATCTTGCGGGTACCAAATGGATACTCGATTACGTGATTACCGCGGGCGCGCTCGTGCTCGTGATCATATTTCAGCCGGAACTTAGGCGCGCGCTTGCTAAGCTCGGGCGCGGCACCATCGAGATCGGCTTTGCTCAGGCGGGCAACGCACAGGACAACATCGATAAAATACTCAAAGCGCTGCTGAACCTTTCAAAAAAGCGCGTGGGCGCGCTGATCGTTTTTGAACGTAAAACAGGGCTTAAGGATGTGATCGAGAGCGGCACGCGCATCGACGCGCTGATCACTTCCGAGTTGCTCGAAAATTTGTTTTTCATCAATTCACCGCTGCATGACGGGGCGGTGATCATCTGCGACGGCAGGATTGAAGCGGCGGGTTGTTTTCTGCCGCTCAGCGAGAACAAACAGATCGGGCAGGAGTTGGGTACGCGCCACCGTGCGGCGCTGGGTGTATCGGAGGTTTCGGACAGCATAACGTTTATCATTTCCGAGGAAACGGGTGTAATTTCTGTCGCGCAGGATGGCAGCTTGGTGCGGTATCTCGATTCCAAGGCGATAAGAGATTTGCTCGAGGATATGTATATGGTTAAACAGACGGGAAAGTTCCGCGTGTTGCGCATCAAGCGAAAGGACCGTGATGCGGAATGAAGAAGGCGCTGAAATTCGTCTGGGGTTTGCTGAAAAACAACCTTCTGCTCAAGATCATGGCGGTGCTGTTCGCGGTGATACTGTGGAGCTATGTACTGGCGGAAACGAACCCCCTGCGTGACAAAGTGATTCCCGATATACCCGTTCAATATAGCGAAGCCGAACTCAATGCGAATGGCCTTGCGATTGCTAAAAGAGGCTTCTCTGAGGTGTTGGAAGCGGATGTTCGCGTCAAGGTCAACCAGAGGAATCTCGACATATTAGACAAAAATAGCGTGGATCTCTCGGTCGATCTGTCGCGCATCAGCAAGCCGGGGGAATATGTGCTTTATATCGAAGCGGCACCGACGATCGGCGATGTGGTGGAAATCAACCCGAAGGCGGTAACGCTGACGATCGAGCAGAACGTGACGAAGGCGCTCCCCGTAACCATTAAAACGACTGGCAGCGTGGCAAGCGGATACTATGCGGGCGAACCCGTCGCTCAGCCCGACACGATAACGATTTCAGGAGCGCGCGGAGATGTTGATCTTGCAAGCAGCGCCGTGTGTAATATTAATCTCTCCGGATTAACAGAATGGAATAAAAAAAGCATGGATGTGGCGATACTGGATGAAGAGGGCAACCCGATCGATTCGTCGCTGTTTGGCAGCTTGCCCTCCGTGGTCGTCGATATGAGCGTGCTGCCCAAAAAGCGTGTGCCGGTGAACGCGTCGGATTCGATTCTGGGGCAGGACAGCCTCGCGCCGGGGTATGAGATTGTCGGGGGTATCTTGTGCGATCCGGCTTTCGTTGAAATCATCGGCGAAGTTTCCGTATTAAACGGTATCAATTCGGTTTCTCTCGCGCCATACACCATCAGCGGAGCAAACAGCGATGCGGTGGTGCCGCTCTCTTACGACCTGCCCGAAGGCGTGAGCGTGCTGAATTCGGAAAATGCTATTGTAACGGTCACGATCCGTGAAATCACTGGCACGGAGACGTTTTCGGACGTGGCGATAGAAGTGCGAAATCTTAAAAAGGGCCTTGCCGCAAAGCTTGCGCAGGAAACGGTTGACGTAACGGTGGTTGCCGGAGAGTCGGCAATCACGAAGCTGCGGGATTCGAGCATTGTGCCGTATATTGATCTTGGCGGGAAGGATGCCGGTACGTATACGATGGATATACAATTCGAGATACCCGAAGGTTTTGTTGAGGAGAATTTCTCAGCCGATATTGCGACGGTGGCCGTAACTATCACGCGAGGGTAGCGGCAAACAAAGAAACGAAGGGGCAGTCGGCTGCCCCTTTTTGGTGGGATCAAAGAAAGGGGCACCGATGGCAATTGAGTTGGCCGGCATATCGCTTCCGCTGAACAGCACCGATACGGATATCCGCGAAGCGGCTGCGGTACGGCTCGGCGTACGCGAGGAGGATATTCAATCGCTGCGCGTGAAACGGCAGTCGCTCGATTCGCGCCGCCATGATATCCGCCTCATATATACGCTGCACGTGACGCTGCGCGACACGGACAATCAGCGCGCGCTCGAAGCGCGGTTTGGCGCTGCGCAAGAATACACGCCGGAAGAAATCGCGTACGGCAGCGAAGATTCCGCGCAGCCTGTCGTGATCGGCGCGGGGCCGTGCGGATTGTTCGCAGCGCTGACGCTGGCGCAGCACGGCTACCGCCCGCTGCTGATCGAGCGCGGGCGCGATATCGTTGCGCGTACGGGTGACGTTGAAGCGCTGATGGCACGCGGTGAACTGGACCCGGAAAGCAACGTGTGTTTCGGCGCGGGCGGCGCGGGCGCATTTTCCGACGGCAAGCTTACCACAAGGATCAAGGACGCGCGCGCGGAGAGGGTGCTGGACGTGCTCGCGGAATGCGGCGCGCCGCAGGAGATACGGGTGCTAGCCAAACCGCATACGGGTACGGAGCATATCCGCGCAGCAGTCAGCGGCCTGATCGATAAGATACGCGCCCTTGGCGGGCAGGTGGAATTTGAAAGCCGGTTATGCGCGGTTTCCGTCACGGACGGGGCGCTGCGCGGCATATCCTATAGGAAAGGAAGCGCGCTTTGCCGCGTGGAAACGAGCGCCGCCGTGCTGGCTATCGGCCACAGCGCCAGAGACACCTACGATATGCTTTTGAGCAACGGCGCAGCGCTTGCACCCAAGGCGTTCGCAATCGGGCTGCGCATCGAGCATCGGCGCGGGTTCATCGACCGCGCGCAGTTTGGCGCGGCTTTCTCGCATCCGCGCCTCGGCGCGGCGGAATACGCGCTGAAATGCAAACAGGGTACGCGCGGCGTCTATACGTTTTGCATGTGCCCCGGCGGAGAGGTGATCTGCTCGGCGACCGAACCGGGCGGCGTCGCCATAAACGGCATGAGCGGCTACGCGCGCGACGGTGAAAATTCCAACAGCGCTGTCGTTGTCAGTGTGAACACACAGGATTTTGAGCCCGGAGCGCTGGGCGGCGTTGCCTTCGCGCGGCGCTGGGAGCGCGCGGCGTTCAGAGCGGGTTTTGGCGCTCCGGCGCAGACGCTGGGCGATTTTCTTGCGGGACGAACCGGCAGCCGGTTTACAGAGGTACGCCCCTCATACCGCCCATACATTGAGCACGCCGATCTCAGGGACTGCCTGCCGGGGTTTGTTGCGGAAGGCATCGCGGCGGGGCTGCGCGATTTCGGGAAGAAGCTGAAGGGCTTTGATACGCCGGAAGCGGTGTTGACGGGCGTGGAGACACGCACATCGTCGCCCGTGCGCATACTGCGCGCGGAGGATATGCAATCCGTCAATATCGCCGGGCTGTACCCCGCCGGGGAAGGCGCGGGCTATGCGGGCGGCATCGTCTCCGCCGCGGTGGACGGCATCAAGTGCGCGGAAGCGCTGATGCGGCGGTTTAAAAGGCCATAAGGAGTACATATGAAAAAGATCACTGTATATTTTGGTAACTACGGCAGCGGCAAGACGGAGCTGTCGCTCAACACCGCGATCGAGCTGCGTAAAACGCATAGCGATGTGACGCTCGTGGACCTTGATGTCGTAACGCCCTACTTCCGCTCGTCGGAGCATAAGGCGATGCTGGAGCAAATGGGCATCCGCGTCGTGACGCCGGTGTTTGCGAATACCACGGTGGACGTGCCTTCTCTGCCGCCCGATATCTACGCGGCGTTCAAGGGCGGACGGGCCGTATTCGACTGCGGGGGCGACCCGGTAGGCGCAACGGTGCTGGGCTCTCTCAAGGCACAGTTTGATACGGTTAGGGAAGATACGCAGGCGCTCTTTGTAGTGAATACGCGGCGGCCGTTTCAGGGCAGCGCGGCGCAGCTTAAGGAAAGCCTTGAAAAGATCGAGGCGCGCGCGCGGCTCAAAGCGGACGGTATGGTCTTTAACGCTAACCTCGGTGCGGCGACGACGGGGCAGGAGCTTGCGGAAGGGTACGCGATCGTAAAGGCGTTTGAAAAAGAAACAGGGCTGCCACTGCTTTACGTGAGTGGAACGGCTGATTCGCTGCGCGTATTTGCGGCGCAATGCCCGGATTGCCGGGCGGAAACGATAGCGCTGACGATCCGTATGCAACCGGACTGGTTGCGGTCAAATTAAAGTTGAATTATTTGCGATTAAGAATATAATAAATGCATTGGGTCTTGGGAGGAAAGCAACATGCAGGTATACGGCAACATATTGGAGACAATCGGCAATACGCCGTTGGTGAAGATCAGGAAGCTTTGCAGAAGCAAGCACGTGGATATCTATGCCAAGGTAGAGGGCACGAACCCCACCGGCAGCATCAAGGATCGTATCGCGATCAAGATGGTGGAGCAGGCGGAAGCGGAGGGGACGCTGGCAAAGGGCAAGACGATCATCGAGCCCACCTCGGGCAACACGGGCATCGCGCTTGCGATGATCGGCGCGGTGAAGGGATACTCCGTCGAGATCGTAATGAGCAGCGCCGTATCGGTGGAACGGCAGAAGATGATCAAAGCGTTTGGCGCGAAGGTGATTTTAACCGACGCGGAGGAGGGGACCGACGGCGCGATCCGCCACGCGCGGCAGCTCGTAGCGGAGAACCCGGGGCATTATTTTATGCCCGACCAGTTTTCGAACCATTACAACCAACTCGCGCATTATTCCACGACCGCCGAGGAGATGATACGCGATACCGTGGGGCGCATCACGCATTTCGTTTCGGCGCTCGGTACATCCGGCACGCTGATGGGTACCGCGAAGCGGCTCAAAGAACTTAACCCCAATATCAAGATCGTGGAGGCGCAGCCGGTGCGCGGCCATTACATACAGGGGCTCAAAAACATGAGCGAGGCGATCGTGCCGGAGATATACGACCCGAGCAAGATCGATATATCGATCATGATCGACTCGGAGGAAGCGTTTGAAATGGCGCGCCGCGTCGTGAAGGAAGAGGGTATATTCTGCGGCATGTCCTCGGGCGCGGCGATGCTCGCGTCCTTAAAGGTCGCGGAGCGCATCGATAAGGGTGTGATCGTGTGCATATTCCCCGACCGGGGCGAAAAGTATTTGAGCACGCCGCTGTTCAAGCTGTAACCGAAATTAGGGCAAGCAAATCATTGGCAAGCGGGGGGAGACGAAAACGTCGCCCCTTTTTATGATTACTTTTATTGCTATGGGTAAGCACATAGTTTTTAAGAACTTCGTCACTTCGTTCCTCAGGGCGGCATATAGGCAGGCATGTCAGCAATCCGTGCTGCCGCGGCTCAATCGACTGTATGGCGGGGAGGCTGAGAGCAAGTTGTTTTTTGCATCAAAAAGCGGCTCCGCTGAGCCGCCCTACTGTTTTCGCTGTTACTCCTCGAAACGCAAATGCTTTGAAACTTCCGCGATCTGTTCCTGTTTACGCCGCTCAAACAGCTTTTTATTGTCCGCGAACAGGCTGCCGCCCTGCGTATCGATGGAGACGATGAGCGGGCCGAACTCCTTCACGCGCATGATCCAAAAGGCCTCGGGCATGCCGAGATCCTCCCACTCCACGCCAATCATCTCTTCCACGCACTGCGCGCCGCACACGGCGCAGCCGCCCGGAAACACCGTGTGGATCGCTTTATATTTGCGGCAGGCCTGCGCGGTTTTTTCGCCCATGCCGCCCTTGCCGATGATGAGCTTGACGCCCGTTAAACGGATGAATTCTTGCTCGTAGCGCTCCATGCGCATGCTCGTCGTCGGGCCGATGGATACCATCTCCCAGCCGCTCTCCGTCTTTTTCACGATCGGCCCCGCGTGCATGAGCGCGATGCCCGATGTCGGGAAGCGCGGGATGATGCCGCCTTCAACAAGGCGCCTGTGCGCCTCGTCGCGGCTGGTGACGACATCGCCCGTTATGTATACGATATCGCCGATGCGCAGCGCCTCGATGTCCTCATCCCGGATGGGTGTGGTCAATATCCGTTTCACAGCGCCGCCCCCTTATGCGATACTATCTCATACGACAAGTCGCTGTTGAAGCGTATCGTGCCGCGCCGCGTCGCCCAGCAGCCCAGCGATACGCCCGCAGCCAATGTGGCAGGGTGGTGCGCCATATATTCGATGTGTACGTCCATGACGGTGGCCTTGCCCGAAAGCCCCTGAGGGCCGATGCCTACGGCATTGAGGCCGTCCTTGAGCCGCCGTTCCATATCGGCTGCGCGCGGGTTCTCATTGACGGTTCCGATGGGGCGCAGCAGCGCCTTTTTGGAAAGCTTCGCGGCGGTGGGCGCGTCCGTGCCGATTCCAACGCCCGCAATGAGCGGCGGGCATGCGTTGATGCCCCGGTCAATCGCCGCGTCAAATACGAACCGCGCGATTTCCTCATATCCCGCAGAGGGAGTCAGCACGGCGGCGCGCCCCGGCAGGCTGCTTCCGCCGCCCGCCATATAGATATCCATTTCCAGCCCGTCACCGGAAACGATCTCCCATTCGATCCACGGAACCCGCGTACCCGTATTGGTGCCGGTGTTCTTGCCGCCGAAGGGCTCCACGGCGTTGGGGCGCAGCGGCGCGCGCTTCGTCGCTTCAAGCGCGGCGTTTTGGCAGATATCGTTGACATCAGAGAGCAGCGGGAACGATGCGCCCGCGCGGATATAAAACTGAAGCACGCCCGTATCCTGGCACACGGGGCGGCCAAGCGCTTTTGCTTGCGCCATATTTTCAAACATGCAGCCGTAAACGGCTGAGGCCAGCGCGCCCGTTTCCTCCGCGCGCAGCTTTTCAAGCGCGGAAACGACATCGTCCGGCAGCACTGTGGCCATCAGGCATATAAAACGCGCAAGCGTATCTGTCATTTGCTGTGCATTATCCATCGTTTCTCCTGCTGATAGCGTGAACCGGAATTCCCTTGCTCATGTTGTGGTTGTCGCTGTGGGTGCTGTATCCGCTGGTACAGGCGGTGCACCCTCGCTCGGCGGTGCGGAAGGTGTCACACCGGGCGTACCTTCGGGCGTTTCATCGGGTGTTTCCCCGGGCGTTTCATCGGGCGTTTCATCGGGCGTCCCCGTCGGCTCGGGCGGGTGCTTCTTCGCTTTTTTGACGAAGTCCTTAAGGTCATCCAGCATGTCTTCCAGATCATCCGCCATATTGTTCATCTTTTTTTTGTTTCCGCTGTCGAGCGTTTCTTCACCATTGGCAAGAAGTGTTTCCGCGTCGCTGATGAGATCATCTAAGTCCTCCCAATCGGGGTAGGACTCGCACAGCTTGCCAAGCTCTTTGCCGTCGAGGTATTCCTGCAATTCATCGATCGCGCCTTCCAGCGCCTGTTTTGCCGCCACTTTGCTGACGGTTTCGATGCTGTAATCCCAGTCGATATCGAGATCGACATCATCGCCGAAAATCTTATGTACGATTTTCTTGGTGTGGGTGTGGTCGAGCACATAGTATTTCGCGCTGTATACCCACATATATTCCCCTTTAAGCGAGTAGCGGGCAAGCTCGGTATCAGGGTCGAGATCGAGCATGAAGAGCGCAAGCGCGGCGATCTGTTCGAGATTCAAATTCGTGTATATCTCGTCCGAAACAGCGCTGTACATCGCGGGGATATCGGTAATCTTCGCGTTGTCTTTCAGCTGCCGGAAAACGTCGATCATGAACTGCTGCTGGCGGTCGATGCGATCGATATCCGTACCGGAAGTGATGCCCTTGCGGATACGGCAGTACGCGAGCGACGCTTCGCCATCCAGCAGCTGGTATCCGGTGCCGATTTGGCGGCCGCTTTCAGTAGTTAGCGCATAGTCCACATCAAAATAAATTCCGCCCATGGTGTCGATCACGTCCATAAGGCCCTGCATTTCCACGGCGGCGTAATAATCGATCGGTATGCCGCCCAGCGTTGTCGTGACCGTCTCCATGAGGCACTCAAAGCCTTCTCCCTCCTTGCCGCCCGCCGACATGTAAGCGCCGTTGATTTTCCAGCGCTGCTTCGTCCGGGCGATGTCCGCGTAGCTGTCGCGCGGTATGGAGAGTATATCCACCCGGCCCTCGTCAAAATCGACACACATCATCATGATGGTATCGGTACGGAAATCGGTGCGCCCCGTGCTTTCGCGCTCTGCCGTGGAGTCGATTCCTAAAAGCAGGATATTGACGCGGCCGTCCATAAAGCTTAAGTCCGCAAGCGATTTGAGCGCTTCTTCGGGATCAACGGATTCCGTGGCCTGCGCAAAGCTTTCGCTGGCGCTTGGCTTGACCTCGTACGGCCTCGCCGGGCCTGCATCGAAAGCGGCGCTCGGATCGATTGCCGTAACGAATACGAACCGGCAAACCACCACGATCGCGGCAGCCGCCAGCGCCATAAGCGCGTAGACGATAATTTTACGGAGCGTCACCGGGCGATGGAACAATCGTTTTTCGGGCGGCTTTTCCGGCTTCTTCCTGTGCGATTTTTTATTCGCGCGGCCAGGCCATATGATATCGATGAGCTTCCTGTGGTTGTTCCTGTATCTGTATTTTTGCATAGTCATTATTATACCATGATATAGAAATATGACGAGAGTAAATTGAAAAATTTAATATTTTTTTATTAATTAACTAATGACTTTGCCGCGTTGTACGATGCACCTTTAATTTTTGATGAAACGAAAAAGCAAGGGGCTTTTTGCTCCTTGCTCAGACTGCTGGCAAACGAAGTTACCAGCGGTTTTTATGTGCATCGTGGGCTTTTTACTGAAAGCTGTGATTATATTCAGCTTACGCGCCGCGCGCCCATATAGAGGTTCGTCCAGTAAGCGCTCAGCGTGCTCACCATCACCTTGCCTTGGCCGGATGAGGCGTGTACAAACTGGTTGCTGCCGATATAGATGCCCATATGGGTGATGTTGGAGGACTTCTCGGCGCGGAAGAATATCAGATCTCCCTTTTTAAGGTTCGATATACCGCCGACCGAATTCCATGCGGAATATGTGAAGTATGCCGCAGCGGACATGCGCGTGGCCGAAAAGCCCGCCTGCGTGGCCGCGTAGTACGCGAGCCCGGAACAGTCAAACGTAGAGGGGCCCTGTGTACCCAGCGCGTACGTTTTTCCGACCTGATTCAGCGCGATACTCGCGATGGCATCGGTTGAGGCGTTTGAAGAGGCGGGAGCGCTGCACGCGCTGTTTGAAAACGCCTTGTTGTGCGTAGCCGGGCCGGCGATACCATCCACTGTTAAACCGCAGGCTTTCTGAAAGCTGACGACTGCCGCATATGTCACGCTGCCGTAATAGCCCGTGCCGGTACCGCAAAAGTAGCCCAGCGCCTTGAGCCTAAGCTGCAGCGCTTTCACCGCTTCGCCCGAGCTGCCCATCCTTAGCACCATGCTTTTCACGCCGGACGAATACAGCGCAGCCTGTGTGGCAGGTCCCGTGATGCCATCCACAATCAGACCGTTTGCTTGCTGAAAGCGCGTTACAGCGGTTTTGGTAAGCGTGCCGTAATATCCGGTTGAATTGGAATAATCGAGGTAGCCCAAAGCAAGCAGCCGATTCTGAAGCGTCGTGACCTCGCTGCCGCTGCTGCCAAGCTTCAATGTGGAACTTGCGGCAAATGCTGTTGGCATGACAGCTGTAAGCAGCAGAACCGCGCACAGCACGGCGACGGTAATTTTCAGCCTTTTTGAGTTTCGGGTTGTTTTCATCGTGATACCTCCTTTGTGTGTTCGTATTATAACGTGAGGTTCCATATGGTTTCAAAAAAGCCACTTGTGTCGTATCACGGGTTAAAACGATTGGGAAGATAAATATTACGGATATATTACAGAATAATTACTTTTTGACGGGTATACACGCGTATGCGCTGTGACGAATTTTAATTTTTGGGAACGTCGGAAAGGCTCGGATAGTTAATCCGTAAAATAACAAGCCGGCGGTATTTTGCCGCCGGCTTTGCTCAATCTGTGAGTTTTGGTGGAAATCAGCTGTAATCGTTGCTTTTATTACTCAATAGGCTTTTGTATAAAGCTCGAAATAGGCTTTGGGATGCGCGCAGACCGGGCATTTTTCGGGTGCTTCTTTGCCGATAAAACGGTGTCCGCAGTTGGAGCATTTCCATTCGACGGGTTCGTCGCGCACGAATACCGCACCGCTCTCGACGTTTTCCGCGAGCGCTTTGTAGCGCGCTTCGTGATTCTTTTCTACCTTGGCGACACCCTCAAACATCCGTGCGATATCGTCGAAGCCCTCTTCGCGCGCTTCTTTGGCCATGCGCGGGTACATATCCGACCACTCATACTTTTCGCCGCCCGCCGCGTTCTTTAAGTTCTCCGCGGTAGTGCCGATGCTCGCGAACAGCTTATACCACAGCTCCGCGTGCTCTTTTTCGTTGCCCGCCGTTTCGGTAAAGAAGTTGGAAATTTGCACGAACCCTTCGCTTTTTGCCGCTGAAGCGAAGAATGTATACTTGTTGCGTGCCATCGATTCGCCCGCAAATGCGTCCATGAGATTCTTCTCAGTTTTGGTTCCTTTTAAATCTTTCATAATGAGTACTCCTTTCAATTAATTGATGATCCGTATTACGCCTTCCAGAGGCCGTGCAGGTTGCAGTATTCGTATACCGTTTCAATACCCTCCGCCTTAACCGGGAACTCGGCCTCGGGAGCGCCGGACGGGTCGAGCTTCGCGCGGCCGCGTTTGCCGTTTTTAAGTACGATCTCGATGAACGCGATGTGATGTTCTGCCGTCATCGGGTGCGGCGCGCTGCCCACTTTAATGAGCGTACTCGTGCCTTTGCCTTCAATTACAGGAACGTGCTTTTCTTTACTCGCGTCGGTGGTATTGGCCTTGAGCAGCTTCATCGGCTCACCACAGCAATGAAGCGTAGGTGCTCCGGGATATGCTACGGATACAACGTGACCGCAAATCTCGCAATGATAGAAATCTCCATACTGTGTCATGGCTATTCACTCCTTAATATATTATTTGCCTTTCGGCAGTTTTCACAGATGCCATAGAAAGTAACGCTGCACCCCTCGATGTTGTGCGGGCTGCGGTTTGCACCCAAAAGCGCATTTTTTTCAACCGGCCCCATATCCACATCGTATACGCTGCCGCATTTCCGGCAGAAGAAGTGCGAATGCGGCGTGGTATTGCCGTCGTAACGGTCGAACGTGTTGCCGCAGGTGAGCCGCTGCAGCGCGCCTTCTTTCTCGAGCACACCTAAATTGCGGTATACCGTACTGAAGCTTAAGTGCGGAAAATCGTACTTCATTTTTTCAAACAGCCACTGTGCGCTTGGGTGCGCGTCGGTTCTTTTCAGCAGCTCCAGCATGTATTTTCGCTGTCGCGTATTTCTTACGGGCGCGTCGTAGTGTGCCAAAGGCGTCACCTTACCTAATCAATAATCGTTATTAATAAGATAACACCCGTTTTTGTTCTTGTCAATAACTATTTTTAATAATATCGATTTTTTATATAAAAAAGCCTCTGATGCAAATGCAAAAAAGGCCTGACGGTTTATCATACTTGTGCTATTTGGCCGGAGTTTCAATCTCGCCTTTTAAATAACACACTGCCTTGCCGCTGATCTTGACGCGGCCGCCGCAGTCTTCACAGATCAGCGTTCCGCCGCGCTTTGAAAGCTGGCGCGCAACCATATTTTTTTTGCCAAGGCGAGCGCTCCAAAACGGTATGAGCGTGCAGTGGGAGGAGCCCGTGACCGGGTCTTCGGGGATGTCTTCCTGTGGAACAAAGAAACGTGAAACAAAATCGCAGCTTTCGCCCTTGGCTGTGACCGCCACGGCGAACATATCGATCTGTTTTAATAGCGAGAAATCGGGCGAAAGGGATTGTACGGCAGCTTCGTCTTCCAAAAGCGCAATCAGATCGCGGGAGCGGCGGGTCTCCAGCACGCGCGCGCCCAGCGCGCGCTCGAGCAGCGCCGGGGTTTCGCAGGCGACGGGAGGGCGGCTGGGGAAATCCAGGGTATAGAGATCATCGCTGCGCGAAACGCATAGGCGTCCGCTCTGCGTTTGAAATTCCACGCGTTGCAGCGACGGATCGATATCGTTCATGAGCACATGCGCGGTTGCCAAAGTCGCGTGCCCGCAAAGATCAATTTCGTACAGCGGCGTAAACCAGCGCAAGTGATATGTGCCGTCGCGTTTAATAACAAAGGCCGTCTCCGAAAGGTTGTTCTCGAAAGCGATGGACTGCATCACATCATCGCGCGGCCACTGCTCCGGCAGGCAAACGCCCGCGGGATTGCCGCTGAAAAGCGCGTCCGTAAACGCATCGACGACAAAGTATCTCATTTGATTCCCCCAGTTTAATGGATAGACGGTTCGGATGGCGGCACTGCGACAGACCGCGGCACCCTTACCATCAGCCTGTTTTTTCCGGCGAACAGCAGCAAGGCCACGGCGATTAAAAAAACGCCGATGAATATGAGGTAGTACGGATCCCCGATGATGCCGTATGATAGTTCAGTTGTCCCGTTTGTATCAAAAAGCGCATAGTCTAACGGCGCCAACCCCGTCACCATCTCCATGGGCGCCAGCAGCCCGATCGTGAAGTTCCAAGCGCCATGGAACCCGCAGGAGGCCCAGAGGCTGTTCGTCCGCAGCATCAGCAGCGCGAGAAACGCGCCGATCAGCATGTAATACAGGCCCGCAAGCAGCGAATAACCGCCGTTGGTGATATGCGCGGCTGAGAACAGCGCGGAGCTGATCAGCACCGCGAACAGCACTCCCTTACGCTTGGCGACGGCGGTCATCAAAAAGCCGCGAAAGAATATTTCCTCGGAGGCAGATTGAATGACAAAAGCGAGCAGATATACCGGTATGAGCGCCGAACCCCCTTTGTATTGCATGTCTTGGGCTAGCAGCGACGGGAAAAAGCACAGCAGCAGCATGACGGCGCCCAGCGCAAACCCCAAGGCATATCGCGGAGCCACATGCCCGCGGGAAATCCCCGCGGTGACGAGCGGGCGCTTCTCGATGCGCACCAGATAGAGTATCGTAAACAATATCAACACGATGGTGAAGAACAGTGAGAACATCCATATGCCCTGTGTGGAGATAATCGCTTTTAATAGTTCTATAAACGTATTGTAGCCGCCCAACGCGAAAAACGCGCCGTACGCGATCAGCCCGGCTACGGAAGCGTTCTGATAGGCGATAAATATAGCGAACGCGATTGCGATCATGAGGCCCGCGCCCGAACCAAAGGAGGGGCTTTTCATGCCGTCCAGCATCCGGGGTACGCGCATGATCCACTTCTTCATGATGATCCCCCTTATTCATACGTATTGCTATTCTATCACGTGATCAAAAAAAAGGAAACCGCGGTTGCAATATTAAAACGTTCACGCGTCTTAAATATGTGGTGCATAGTTATTTTAACTCAGGAGGATACGGACATAAAAACGGCGGTCCATCATTGCCGTGCTGAAAGAAAACCGCCGATGCGCTCCGCCGCTTTTTGAATGCGCGCCTCGTCTTGCACGAGCGCCATGCGCACAAAGCCGCGCCCGCCGGGGCCAAACGCGGTGCCCGGCGTTGCGATGACGCCGGTGTCGCTTCGGAGCGCGGCACAAAACGCGACATCGTCGCTTCCGCAGCCTTCGGGCAGCTTTGCCCAAACAAACATGGTGGCCTTGGGTTTTTCAATCTGCCAGCCCGCCGTGCCGAAGGAAGCGATGAGCGCGTCGCGCCGCCGTTCATACGCCTTGGCAGTTTCCAATACGACATCAGGTGCGGTTCCCATCGCCGCGATGCCCGCGCGCTGTACGGGCAAAAATACGCCGTAATCGGTGTTGGATTTAAGCTGCCTGAGCGCGGCGATGTACTCGCGGTTGCCAAGGCAAAAGCCCAGCCGCGCGCCGGCAAAGCCATAAGTTTTGGAAAGCGAATTGAACTCCGCGCCTACTTCCTTTGCGCCGGGGAAGCTTAGAAAGCTGCCCACCCGCAGCCCGTCGAACGCAAGCTCGCTGTAGGCGTTGTCGTGGATAATAAAAATATCATAGCGCTGCGCGAAAGCGATGAGGTCGCGGTAAAAGGAGTCGGGCGCGACGGCGGTCGTCGGGTTGTTGGGGTACGATACGATCATGAGCTTTGTTTTGCGTGCGACATCTTCCGGGATATCGCTAAAATCGATGATGAATCCGTTTTCGCTGCGCTGGGGTGCGCGGAAAACCTGCGCATGGGCAAGCGCCGCGCCCGCGAAAAACGCGGGGTAACACGGGTCGGGCAGTATTACGGTGTCGCCCGGATCGATTACGGGCAGGCAGCAATGCGCGAGCCCTTCCTGCGTTCCCAGAACGGCGCAAACTTCTTCGCTTGGATTGAGCGTGACGCCGTAGCGCCGCGCGTACCAAGCTGCCGCTGCTTCCTTCAGCTCTATCAGGTCGTCAATCGCATAGACATAGCTTTTTTCGTACTGCGCGGCATTCGCCAGCGCCTGACGGATGGGAAAGGCGGGCGGTATGTTAGGCGTACCGACGCCAAGGTCAATCACATCAACGCCGGACGCCAAAAGCTTTGCTTTTTCCTTCGCGAGTTCCGAAAAAATGCCGGATTCGAGTTGATGCATGAGTTTGGATTGTTCCATATCGATATCCGCTTTTCGCTTCTCCTTGTTATTTCTCATTCATTATACGCTCATACAATACGGTTTTCCAGTTCAATTTAACGCGTCAACAGCGATGGGAGCAATATGCCTGATCGAAAGTATGGGCGCTATAGTTCGGGTATATAAGGGTAAAATCATTGTGGTTGACATCGGTTAGGCTCTTCAATATAATATATTCGTCTGACTATGCGGAATTGAGGGTTAAGCAAAACGCGCGGTTGAACGGTATCGAATCCGTCAGCGGTTCGGAAACTTCCGGAATCCTTGGATGTAACGAAAGCGTTTTGCAATATCCTGAAGAATAAAAGGGGTTACCAAGCAATGAAAATGACTCTTCAGCCTAAGAAAAGGCAGCGCAAGGTGGAGCACGGTTTTCGCAAGCGCATGAAAACAAGGAACGGAAGAAACGTATTAAAGCACAGGCGCGCCAAAGGCAGGAAAGTGTTAACCGCGTAAACGATCCGAACAAAGCGTCGGTCGGCTTTGTGCCGTATGGATGGAAGGTATATTGAGGCGTGAATATTCGCTCAGGCGCAACAAGGAATTCCGTTACGTATATAAGAAGGGCAGATCCGTTTCGGACGGCAACATCGTGCTGATATATGTGATTACCAAAACACCGCGCCTGAAGGTGGGTTTTTCAGTATCAAAGAAGCTGGGCAACAGCGTGCAACGAAATCGGATAAAACGCAGAATGAAGGAAGCGTTTTTTTCGATAATCGATGAAGTATCTTCAAAGAGCCTGCTCGTTTTCGTTCCGCGGGACAATGCAAAGGATTTAAGCTATTTAGAACTGAAAGCCTCACAAGAGCGGCTTTTAAAAAAGGCCGGGTTATTAGAGAGGCTGGTATGAAGCGCGTTTTATTAAGCCTAATCCGGTTTTATAAAAGGGCGGTCTCGCCATACATAAAGCCTGTTTGCCGGTTTACGCCCTCTTGCAGCGATTACGCCGTGGAAGCGATCGAAAAGCACGGCGCATTCAAGGGCTTCGGGCTGGCCGTTTGGCGCGTGATGAGGTGCAACCCTTTCTGCAAGGGTGGATACGATCCGGTGCCGTAAGAGCACATTGGAGGATGAACTGTGGGATTTTTAAGCGATAATTTTATATCCGATTTCTTCGTGCTGGTGCTAAAATGGGTGGATGCGCTGGTACATAACTATCCGTTTGCAATCATAATACTGACCATCGCAATCCGCATTCTGATACTGCCGCTGGATTTGCGGCAGAAGCAGAGTACGCGCAAGATGCAGCTGATTCAGCCCAAGGTGGAGTCGCTCAAAAAGCGCTATGGCAACAACCCGCAGCAGCTGCAAAAAAAGCAGCAGGAGCTTTATAAGAAGGAAGGCGTCAGGCCGCTTGCGGGATGCCTGCCGATGCTGCTGACGCTGCCGATATTCTTTGCGTTTTTCGGCGCGATGCGCGTGATGGCGACAGAACAGCAGGTTTCCTTTATGCTGAATTCCAAGAACCTTGAGAGCACGGAGTATGCGCAGGACGCGATGGATCTGCCGGGCTGGCTTTGGGTCAACAACATCTGGCAGGCGGACTCTGGCCTTGAGCCGGTATTGCCAACCGGTATTAAATTTTCCCAATATATCACGACGAATATCAATAATGTCAGCCCTCAGGCATTGCACATGATGAATCAACAGGGGCTTTTGAAGTATTCCTATAATTCGCAGAATCATACGGGAAGCTTGGTCTTGCAGGATACGGTTACCGAGACGGTCGAGGGTGAAGCGGTATCGAAAAATGTCAGCCCGGTACCTGTTTATGACCAACTGATTACGACTATCGTAGAAAAGAACGGGCTTTCCGGCTTTAACAACGGCTGGTTCATACTGCCGCTTCTTGCGGGCGCGACGCTCTTTTTGCAGCAGAAGATGACGACGGGCCAAAATCCGCAGGCGGCGCAGCAGCAGGGCGGCAAGTTCATGCTTATCTTTTTTCCGGTTTTCTCGGCATGGATATGCTTAAGCCAATCCGCCGCGTTTTCAATCTACTGGCTGTTTGCGAATATCTACGCGGTGGCGCAGACCTTTGTGCTCAATCTGATCTATAAAAAACAGGATGAAAAAGCAAAGCAAGGCGTCATTGAGGAGGCAACTTGATGGAAGTATACGAAAGCAAGGGCAAAACGGTTGACGAAGCGGTTTTCAGCGGCCTTGTCAAAATGGATCTCTCCATTGACGAGGTGGATATTGAAATTCTCGACGAGGGCGGTTCCCTGTTTAAAAGCGCGCGCGTACGGCTGATCAAGAAGCCGGAAGCCGACTATGAAATGGAAGCAAAGGATCAGGAAGCGCCGATGCAGCCGCGGAAGGGCTTTGAGGAAGTATAC
>CAYNFL010000013.1:7920-17774 GCA_964396465.1 uncultured Christensenellaceae bacterium | reverse complement strand
CGGGGGATGTTTGCAGGCCGCGCGGCGCACAGCGGTTTTGAAGCATGGAAAAAGAAAATAGAAGCAACAATGAAATAAAGGAGTGGTGATATGGCGGGATACGATAAGCCCTGTATAAGCTGCGGAACGCTGATCGGCTACGACAGCCAGTTTTGCCCCGCTTGCGGGCGGATAAGCCCCTTTTACGACGCCTGCCCGACATGCGCAGCAGAAATCAAACGTATCTGGCAGCGCTGCCCGTCCTGCGGGAGGGAGCTGTATGTGACTTGTCCGCGCTGCGGGCAGCGCACGTTCGTCGCAGAGAAGTGCGACGCGTGCAAGGCGTCGCTGATGATGCAATGCGGCAACCCGCGCTGTGGCGCGCCTCAGTTTTTTATGAATACGAAATGTACCGCATGCGGTAAAAAAATTAAATAAATACGGAGGATACGAATATGATGCAGGCTTTTACACGTAACTATGAAGACAACAGTACGGAGTCGGGCTTCCAGTTCACGTTCTATTGTGACGTGTGCCATGACGGCTTCCGTTCTTCCTTCATCGAATCCGAAACATACAAGAAAGGCAGCCTTTTCAGAGGGATCACGCGGGGCGTCGGCGCGGCCGCAAGCCTTTTTGGAGGCAGCGTACTGGGCGGTATTGAGCATGCGGCTTATCAGAGCGAGCACGTGCTCTCGGAGCGCTTCAACGGCATGACGCCCGAATGGCAAAAAGAACATGAAAAGGCGTTCGCTGCGGCGCAGAACGAGGCGAAACAGCATTTTCACCGCTGCAACAAGTGCCACCTGTGGGTATGCGACTCCTGCTGGAACGACGAGGTGGGGCTTTGCGCGGAATGCGCGCCGCGCGTAAACGTGGAAATCGCGGCGGCGAGAGCCGATAAGATGAAGCGCGATATCTGGGATAAGGCCGACCAGACGCAGGTGTTTGAAGGTGAAATCGAGCAAAAAGCGACCTTTTGCCCGAACTGCGGTAAACCTGCTGGGCAGAGTAAATTCTGCACCAATTGCGGCGCGAGCCTTGCGCTCAACGTCTGCCCGAAATGCGGCGCGGAAAACGACCAGAGCGTTAAATTCTGTGGCGAATGCGGCACAAAGTTGAAATAACGGAGCCTGTAAACAGCACTGGGCGTGCGCGCCGGGTGCTGTTTGTTTTGCCTTTCCGGCCCGTTAAAGATGCAAAATAGGTTGCATTTTTTCACATGGAATGGTATTTTATTTCGGGGAAAGGGAAACAGACCATACATTGTAACAATCTGCGGATTGGCAGCATGATAACCAAGCGTATTTTTAAGAACGATACCTTCAAAGATGCGGTGAGAATAAATGACGTCTATGGAACAATTAAAACGGGTTGGAATAGTGATACCGGCGTATATGCCGGATGAAAGGCTTATTAAGTTCGCAGAAGAGCTGTTAAATGAGAATTATTATGAAGTATTGATTATCAACGATGGCAGCGGAGAAAAGTACGCGCATATATTCGGCAGCCTTGAGTCGATGGGATGCCGTGTCATCACGCATGCGATCAATATGGGAAAGGGGCGCGCGCTTAAAACCGGATTCAACGATATTTTGGTGCGCGGATTAAACTTAAGCGGCGTCGTCATGGCGGACGCGGACGGGCAGCATCTGATTAAAGATATCCGAAACGTCGCCGAAGCGCTTTTAAATACTGAAAATACGATCGTACTCGGAAAGCGCGTATTTAAGGGCAAAGCGCCGCTTCGAAGCCTGTTTGGCAACACGGTGACGCGCAGCGTATTCAACTTTGTAAGCGGTCAGAAAATATCCGACACACAGACCGGCCTGCGCGGCTTGCCGTACGCAGCGCTGCCGAAGCTGCTTAAGCTTTCCGGGGAACGCTATGAGTATGAAATGAACATGCTGCTCGAAGCGTCTTCGCTGGGGCTTAAATTCAATGAGATTGAAATCGAAACCGTATATTTCAATGACAACAAGGGCTCGCATTTCAATACCATTTCGGACTCTTGGAGGATTTACCGGCTCATCATCATGTTCGGCGGGTCGTCGCTGATTTCATTTTTGATCGATTACGCACTGTACGCGCTGTTCTACAGCGTATTGCCGAATATAGACATCCGGGGCGTCACGTCTCCGATGATTTCCACTGCGGCTGCGCGCATTATAAGCTCCGCGATTAACTTTACGATCAATCGAAACGTAATATTCGCAAAAGGAAAGAAGCAGAGCCTCAGGCGTCACATCATTGGATATTATATTTTGGCGGCTTGCATACTTGCAGTCAATATGCTGCTCATCAAACTGTTCGTGAGCCTCGGCGTCAACGAATACTTGGCAAAGCTGCCGGTGGAAGCGATACTGTTTTGTGTGAGTTTCATATTACAAAAAAAAGTTGTGTTCAAATAGCATGGTTTAATCAATTGTATCGGCGTATTCCCATCCGCCGTATCAGCAAAAGGCACCGCAATGTTTCCTTGACCCATCGAAACTTAAACACTATAATGATAACAGAAATTTTTGGAGGACAAACATGAGCAGAGTTGCATTCACTATCGGCGAAAGGCCGATATATTGGTATGGCATCATCATCGCCGTCGCCTTGGTTGTCGGCGTGCTCATCGGTATAAGCGAAGCAAAGAGAAAAGGCTATCGGTCTGAATTAGTACTCGATTTAATATTGCTCGCCGTACCGGTGTGCATTATTTTCGCAAGAATCTTTTATGTAATATTTGAGTGGGATAATTATGCGGCCGATCCGATTAGCATGCTGTACATCTGGAACGGCGGGCTTGCGATATACGGCGGCGTGATCGGCGGTGTAATCGCCGCGGTGATATTCTACTTCTTGCGCCGCGTTGAAGTTGGTGAATTGATGGATATCGCGGCTCCGGGATTGATTATCGGGCAAGCGATCGGGCGCTGGGGCAACTTCACAAACCAAGAGGCTTTCGGTTATGCCGTAACGAATCCAAATCTTCAATGGTTTCCGTTTGCCGTACATATTGACAAACCGGTAATAGACGGAGTTTCCTACGCGGCCGGTTATTTCCACGCGACATTCTTTTACGAATCCATGTGGAGCCTGATTGTGTTCGCAATACTGATGATGGTGCGCAAGAAGATAAAGGTGCGCGGCGGATTGTTCGCGCTGTACGTCGTGTTGTACGGATGCGGGCGTTTCTGGATCGAACAGCTCAGAACAGACAGCCTGATGTGGGGCAGTTTAAGGGTTTCCGAGGGCTTGAGCGAGCTGCTCATAGTCGGCGGCATCGCTTATCTGCTTTATATGTACTTCGCCAAAAAGGAGTTTTTCCCTTACACAGGCTATTACGAAATAGGGCTTTCCGAAGAACAGGTCAACGGCCTTAAAGGAAAAAGAGCGCTTCTTAATGCGCAGTACGACCTGAAGAAGGCACAGTGGCTTGCGGATATCATTCGTGATAACAGCGGCACCACGCCGAGATACCGCGCGGTTAAGGAAAAGGCCGAAATAATGAAAGAGAAAGCGGCGGCGCTTCAAGAAAAGCTGGGAGAAAAAGACGCTAAGGTAAAATCGGCGCAAAGCAAGGCGAATGCGTTGGAGGCAAAAGCGGAAAAAATATATGCGCAGATTAAACTTGAAGGGCGCTTGAAGCTTGCGGAAGCGGAAGCTGAAAAAACGAATGCGCTCGCAGCATCCCTGAAGGAGAGCGATCCGGACAGCGAAAAGTATTTGGCAGCGCAGGAAAAGGCAGAATCGAACATGTTGCTTGTCGAAAAGATCAGAGACAGCATGGAATCGGAAGCACTGGATCGTGAAGCGCTGCTGGAAAAAGCGGAAACCAGGATTGAGGAGCTTAAGGAAAAGGTTAAAGACGAAGAAGAAAAATACAATAATAAACAAAAAAAGCGTGGAAAAAGCGATCAGGAGACCGACGAAAAACCGGCCGAGGATGGAAATAAACCGAAACAAAAGGACGTAAAGTATAAAAAAGAAACCGATAAAGACGATCAATAGAGGTTGTATAAAATGTCCGGAGTATACCGGAATTATAAAAGATCGCAGGGGGCGGCCGGACAGCCGCTCCTTTTTTATGCGTAAAATGGAAATCAGAAGAACCGCGCGAAATATGGCGGCAGCGTTTCGCAAATCACAACAACTGATGGGAGCCTCAGGCAACAGCAAGTTATAAAAATAGACCGGCCTTTGTGCGCCATCCGACAATATTTATAACCGGAGGGTGTTATTCTTTCGCAGAAGGAGGGTGGTCTTAATGCACAATTTGAAAAAGAGCATTCTCGGAAGCTACAATGCCGGGGATGTCGACAAATTGTTGTCAAAGGTGAGGATTGATTATGAAAAATGCTTAAAGGAGCAGAAGGAGAGGATATTAAAACTCAGAGAAGAAAATAAAGAAATGTCGGCAATACTCGACCAATACAAAAATAACGAAAAGCTCATCATCGGGGCAATCACGCGTGCGGAGGAAACCGCGCAGAGCATTATCAACAACGCTGAAAAAAAGGCGAAAGAGAGGCTCATGCGCGTGGAGGACGAGGAGAAGCAAATTCGTATTGCGGTTGAGGCAGGATGCCAGAGGCTGTACAAGCTCAAGCGCGCGAGCGAAGCGATTTACCGCGCGATATCCAAAGCAACAGGCGACCGAGACGACCCGATACCGGCTTCAGTCGGCATACGCCCGGTCGTAAACCTGTATGACGGCCAGCATTGATATGTGTCACCGACACGGCTCTCTTCTACGCTGGTCGGGCGGGAGGGAGCCGTTTTTTTTGCGGAATCATTACTGTATGCTGATTATGTATTGAACATATGTTCTTTCAATGTTATGATTAAAATAAATGGAGATCATATGGATATTATATTGGATCGCAGTGCTGAACCTGATATGCGCGCAATTGAACAATATATCAGTATGCCAGCCCGGCAACGCTGGCAGGAGACGATTACTCATATTGAAAACAATTATTGCATAAAACCCGGGATATCATTCAGCATTTGCGCAGGGAAACCAGGTTGGAATGTCAAGTATAAAAAGGGCGGTAAAGCGCTCTGTACGCTGTACCCCGAAGCCGAAAGTTTCGTTGCGCTGGTCGTGCTGAGCGCAGCGGATATTGCGCGGTTTGAAGCGGAAAGAGCCGCTTATACCGCTGATACAAATAGCCTTTACAATAAAACCCGGCTGTTTAATGGTACGAAATGGCTGATGATCCGCATTGACAGCTACGAAATATTTAAGGATTTCAAACGGCTGATGGAATTAAAGATTAAAAAATAGAATTTGAGGGCTGCCAAGGAAAATATGTTGACAGCCCTGATCACTAATATAGCATACGCTTTATTTCAGTTATGAAGCGATTCGTCCTCAAAGTTGACGGGATCTATCTTTCTTTTTCCTACTTCAATCTCCTTAATCATCTGCACGATACGTGTATTGACGGGCGTCGGTACGCCGGTTTCAGCGCCTTTCTTCGCGATATAGCCGTTGAAGTAGTCGACCTCGGTGGGCTTGCCGCGGCTTACGGACTGAAGGCTCGAGGATTTGAGGCGGCGGTATTTGAAGCCGATGATACGAATCATCAGGTGCTGTCTGAAATGATCCAGCGCGCTATTGCCGCGTATCAGAGAAAGGTAGTCGAGCTTGCCGCCGTAAGGCGGTATGGAAAGCTTCATCGCGCCCGCCACAGCCATCGCTTCGCGTATAATTGACAGGAAGATTTCACGCGCTGAACGCTTCTTCATGATCTGTCCGAGGTAAAGGCCGCTGAGTACGCCGAGTGAAGTGATGCAGGCGTTCACGATCATTTTAGAATAAAGATCTTCAACGATATGTTCCGATATATGCGTGGGTACAACGGAATCGAGTACGCGCGCGAGCACGGACAAATCTATGCCGGAGACGATCCCGCCGATTACAAAGTCGCCCTCCGAGGTCATGTTAAGCGTGCCGTCGGGAAGCATCGTGGAGCCCCAGCCCACCACACAGCCGACCGCACGGTGCGCGCCCACGATGTCGGAGAGCGCTTCAATGCAGATGCCGTTCTGCATTGAAACGACGAGGGAATCTTCCTTTAAAAACGGCAGCAGCCTTCGCGCGGCATCGGGCATGTCGTAAGCCTTGGTGACGATCAGCGCGATATCGGGCTTATCTGCGATATCTTCAATTTCCGCTACGGCATTCAATTTGACATATCGATCGCCGCGGACACCTGTGATATGGATGCCTTCACTTTTAAATTGCTTCGCTTTTTGCGTATGCTTGCAAACCAGTTGCACATCATAACCCGCCTCTGCGATAAAAGCGGCGGTGACGCCTCCTATGGCGCCTGCGCCGATGACGGCAACCGAAAGATTGGAAATCATATGTACCTCCTGAATGTTTATTATCAGTTTATTATATCATAAATCAATACATTCACCAGCAAAACGAGTTACGCGACGAATTTTTACAAAAAATACTGGCGTTTATTAGCATCCCGTATATAATAAAAATGAGCTGATATTCGGAGGTTTACCATGGAAATACTTTATATAATTATTTTAATAGCGCTTGCGTTTATACCCGCCAACATGGCAAAAAAGAAAGGATACAGTTACGGCGGATTCTGGGTTTTCGGATTTTTCTTATGGCTGCCGGCCATCATCGTTGCCGCTTGTTTAAGTGATAAAACCGCCCGGCAGAACGTGTACTATCCTCCGCAGCCGTATGTGCCTCCGTATGCGGCGCCCGCGCCTCCGCCCTACAGGCCGCCCGTAGTTCCTCAAGCCGCACAGGCGGCTGCGAAGCCCGCGCCGCGCACATGCGCATACTGCGGAACGCAGTCTTCGGGGAATAGTGAAGTTTGCAGCAGCTGCGGGGCGAAGCTGCCGTAGCGGAACGCATGAAGCGAATTAAAGAAGCTGTTCCATCGTAATCACTTTTAGTTTACTCCCGTGTTAGTAAATGTAGTTTACGATACGCATGATCATATCGTTTGGGCGTTTGATGTCATACTTCGCGCGACTTTTTTCATTTCATATTTCTTCTGTTACAGAATAATAAGTATAATTTATTGAAGTATGTAAACAATACATGAAATGCTATATACACTGTTGAAGGTGATGGTATAATTAATAATCAAATGCGGAGGCTGTAATTTGAATATCATATTTGACTCGCTGCAATTTATTGAAACGTCTCTGTTGTTTGCGGCATTTCTTTTTTCGGCGGTCATGTTCATACGCACGCGCGACAGCCTTGCGGGGCGCAACCTCATGGTGCTGCTTCCGGTATCTACCGTCGTTTTTATATCATACATGTACACGATCAACGAGCGCGCGGCAGGCATCGAAGCGCAGAAAATCGAATGGCTGTCCCCGCTGTTCGCGCTGGGCGTTGTCGCTTTGATTATGCTTTCGATATTGGCAACCTGCTATTACGTAATTCAATTGTTCCCGATCTCCCACGAAAAGAAGAGAACCGGGCTGATTTGGGCGGCGGCGCTCGTCAGCGTGCTGCTGATTACCACCGCTGTGCTCGTCATGTACATGTCCAAAATGGACCTCGCCAATGCGGTGCGCAATGTGCTGTGGGCGTTTTATCCGCTTTGTTCCATTGCGCTTTTTATCGAGGCTTTATCGCTTTCGGGAATGTACAAAAACATCAGCAACAAACATGATAAAAAGCTTGCAAAGTATTTTTTAATCGCGTTTTTACCTCAGGCTTTCTTTTCCGCGGCGGACTTTTGGCTGATACGCGATATATCGTTCCAGCTCACTCATTTATCTTACGCGACGTTTTCTCTCTTTGCGTTTGTAGACCTGTGCGCATACTTTTTCAGCAACTATGGGCGGACGATGGACATCACCGAATACCGGCAGTCGCTGAAAGCAAGATACGAACTGTCTGACCGCGAGATAGAGGTGCTTGAGCTGCTTGCAAAAGGCGAGAACAACAATACCATCGGCGAAAAGCTGTACATCTCGGTGAACACCGTCAAATCACATATCAAGCGCATCTACAGAAAACTCGAAATATCCAGCCGTCTGCAATTGATGAACCTTCTTTCCGGCAACGGATTCAACGGAAAATAAAAAAATCACCCAAAAAGGTGAGCGCATTTCACCTGTATAAACAGCGGATTGCAATCTTGCGGGTCATTGTGGGATTCATAAAGTATGCCATATGATGAACCAAGACTTGAATGAGTCAATCTGCGCAGTGGGAAGTGAATGCTTGAAATTTTTTAATTGGGTGATACGGCATAAAATTATCGTGATCATAATGTTCGTCTGCGCAGCGGCGATATGCGGCGTATTGATGACAGGTGTCGGCCAAAACTACGATATGTCGAAGTATCTGCCACTAGGTTCGGAATCAAAAACGGGTGTCGATATATTGACAAATGAGTACAGCTATAACGGCAGCGCGTCGCTGATGCTGGAGAATAAAAGCATTGTCGAGGTGCTTTTAATTAAGCGGCAGATTGAATCCATCGACGGCATTGAGAACGTGGTATGGCTGGACGATATCGCGGATTTAAAGCAGCCCGTGGAAATGATCGATAAAGAGATGCGCAATAATTACCTCGTCGGAAGCGACGCGCTGCTGCAGATCGTGTTTACGGAGAACGACTATTCAAAAAGTACGCACGCGGCGATCGGTCAAATCAAAGAACTGCTCGGCGAGGATGCGCTGATATCGGGCAGCGCCGCAGACGCGTATATCAACGTCAATTCCATCAAAGGCAATATTTTAACCGGCATACTGATCGCGCTCGCGATCGTGCTCGTCATACTGCTGTTGACCACGAATTCAGCGATGGAAGTGCTGTTGTTTCTGTTTTCCATCGGCGTCGCTGTGCTGCTCAACATGGGTACCAACATCATATTCGGGGAGATATCGTATATGACGTTCGCGAGCGCGGCGATATTGCAGCTTGCGGTATCCATGGACTATTCGATATTTCTGCTGCACCGCTTCAGCTTAGAGCGCCAGACGGAGAGCGATCCCGCGAAGGCAATGGTAAAGGCGGCCAAAGCGTCGCTGTCATCGATCATGTCCAGCGGGCTCACTACCGTAGTCGGTTTTATTGCGCTGGTTTTCATGAGTTATACCATCGGGCTTGATATGGGGCTGGTACTCGCCAAGGGCATCGTGTTCAGCCTGATTACCGTGCTGGTATTGCTCCCCGCTACAGCGGTATTTTTCGTCAAAGCGATCGATAAAACGAAACACCGTGCGCTGCTGCCCTCGCTGAAAAAGGTGCAGCACGCGCTGGGCGGCAAAGGCAAATACGCGGTATTGGGGCTGCTTGCGGTACTCGCGGTGATCGGATTCATGGCGCAGGAGCGCAATACGTATATGTACTCCGCGAGCAATGTAGGTGATAAAAAACAAGACATGATCAACGCGCATATCGAAGAGGTATTTGGCGAAAGCAACAATATCATCGTGCTGGCTCCGCGGGGCGGCGCGGCGGCTGAAGCCGCAATGGCGGACGGGCTTGAAAAGCTTGACTGCGTGAAGAGCGTGCAGGGGCTGTACGCCTTTGTGGACGCGGCGATGCCGGAGCAGATGATCCCCGAATATGTAAAATCGGAGTTCTTAAGCCAAAACTATTCGCGGTATATTGTCGAGGTCAATACGCAGATTGAAAGCGAAGAAGCGATGTCTGCCGTGGAAGCGGTGCGTGAAACGGTGAGCAGCTGTTTCGACACCGTATATGTAACAGGCGCTTCGCCCGTCGTGTACGATATCCGCGATGCGACATCGGGAGATTTTTCGCTGGTATCATGGCTGTCCATACTGTTTGTCGGCATCATCGTGCTGGTTACCTTTCGTTCCATATCGATACCCGTCATACTGCTGTTTATCATAGAAACTTCGATAT
>CAYNFL010000013.1:0-7910 GCA_964396465.1 uncultured Christensenellaceae bacterium | reverse complement strand
TCATTCCCGTACTTTGCGGGCGAACCCATGATATTTATCGGCTATATGATTATCAGCGCCGTTCAATTAGGCGCGACGATCGATTACGCGATACTGATGACGAACTACTACATGGAGGGGCGCAAAACGATGAATAAGCGAGAGGCCGCGGAGTACGCGTCCGAAAAAGCGGGCGCGTCGATACTCGTGTCGTGCCTCGTATTCGCCGCGGCAGGGTTTACAATATCCGCCGTATTTACGCAGCAGGCGATGGCACAGCTCGGCACGCTGGTGGGCCGAGGCGCGCTGATATCGGGCGCGCTGTCGATACTTGTGCTGCCGCAGGTGCTGATGCTGCTGGACGGCATTATCCGGAAAACAACGATGAATAAACCGTTGTTTACTTGGAGAAAAAAGTATGAAAAAAACGAGGCTATCGATAATGAGTTGCATGCGCAACGCTAAGGCCGAGAAAGCTATAAAAGGAGGAAGAAGTATGAGTTTTAAAAAAATAGCCGCAGTGCTGATGGCAGCGGCGCTGTGCTCACTGATATTCGCGGGGCCCGCCTATGCGGAAAAAGATGTACAGGCGGAGACGAACAAGCTGGAAGAGACCATACAAAGCGGGGAAGCGTCGGCGAAGAACGAAACGGTGTACGCACAGCTTAACAGCAACGGCAGCGTGAGCAACATCTATGTCGTCAATCAATTGATCGGAGAGTATACCGACTACGGAAATTATACGAGCGTTAAAAACCTTTCGACAAAAACTGAACCCGTGATCGAAGGAGATAAGATAACATTTATTGATGGGCAGGTGGATGGCGGGCTTTACTATCAGGGCGCGATGGAAGGCGAACTGCCTATGACGTTTGATATTCAATACTTTTTGGACGGCGAGACTGTTGATGCAAAAGCGTTGGCGGGCGCCAGCGGGCACCTGAAAATTGAAATCGGGTGCGCGCAGAATGAAAGCTGCGATGTGCGCATCCGCGAGGGGCTGACCGCGCAGGTCATGCTTAGCATTGATTTAAACCTCGCGCAGAACGTTAAAGCGGATGACGCAACCACGGTGATCACAGGAAATACGATGAGCGTAAACTATACGGTATTGCCGGGGGAAAGCGGCGAATTCGTAGCGGAAGCAGATGTTGCGGATTTCGAAATGGATGCAATCAGCATCACGATGATGCAGGCCAACCTTAACAGCTATACGGACAGTATCGACGAGTATGAGGAAGGCTTTGACGATATGGCATCCGGCGCGGATGATATGGTGGACGGCACTACGGAATTAAAGGATGGAATATCGGCGCTTGCCGATGGCATGGACGGGTTAAGCGACGGCCTCAATAAACTCAAAACATCAGGCGGAAAAATGCTGGATGGAATGAGGCAGTATGGCGCCGGGCTTCAGGCATATTCGCAGGGTGCCAGCGATATGGCATCAGCGTCGGAAAATATAAAAGCCGGGCTGGATACACTCGCGGGCAACGGGGACGCGCTGGCGGAAAGCCTGTCGCAAATCAGCGGCAGCGTCAGCGCCATGTCGTCCAACACAGAGCTTTACGCGCTCGCGCAGTCGCTTTTATCGAGCAGCGACCCATCCGTACAGGCGCTCGCGCAGAGCACGCTCAATATGCTTGACGGGCTTGGCGGCGTATCGGCGGGCATAAGCGGCGTCAGCGACGGCTTGAATACATATACGGCGGGCGTCCGCCAGGCATCAGCGGGCTATGGCGATTTTAACGCGGGGCTTTCCCGGCTCGCGTCGGGCAACGGCGCGCTGGCTTCGGGGTTCTGTGACATTACAGACGGTTTTGAAGTATACGTATCCGGCGTCGGCAAAAGTGCCTCGGGCGCATCAAAAATCAGCAAAGCGGTCAGCGGGCTGCCCGATGATATTCAGGAATTGATCGATGGTCAGACCGAATTCCGCGACGGTATACAGACGGCAAAGCATGAACTGCTTGAAGAAACGGGTAAATTGAGCGCAAGCGTACCGGTGTCGTTCGCATCGCCCGATAAAAACCACCCGGACAGCGTACAATACGTATTTTTGACACCCGTAATCAGCAAAACGGAAGAAAAACAGGAAGCGCGGGAGGCCGGGGAAGAGGAAATATTTATATCGCGATTCTCAGATCTGTTTAAATGATGAAAGCGTTTTAAGCATAATATGCTCCCGATTCCGCAAAATAAACGCAACCGGAAGAAGGAGCATTTTTTAATGTCGGAAGTCATATTGATGGTTCAGTTAGCTGTAAGCGTAGTCATGGGCGTGTATTTTTACAGCATGCTGAAGGGTAAACGCAATAATAAACAAAACATGCAGCTTGAATCCAAAAAGCAGGTGCTGCATCTGGAGAAGATGCGTTCCATATCGCTCAACGTACCGCTTTCGGAAAAAACAAGGCCGCAGCGATTCGACGAGATTATCGGCCAGAAGGAAGGCATCACGGCGCTATGCGCCGCGCTGTGCGGAGAAAACCCACAGCACGTACTGATTTACGGCCCGCCCGGCGTCGGGAAAACGTGCGCCGCGCGCCTTGTGATGGACAGGGCGAAAGCGAGCGGCGTATCACCGTTTAAACCGGACGCAAAATTTGTGGAGATGGATGCGACGTGCATCCGCTACGACGAGCGCAACATTGCCGACCCGCTGATCGGCTGCGTACACGACCCGATCTATCAGGGCGCGGGCGCGTACGGCGTCGCGGGGATTCCGCAGCCCAAGGAGGGCGCGGTCACCAAAGCGCACGGCGGCATACTGTTCCTCGACGAGATCGGCGAACTGCATCCGTTCCACATCAATAAGCTGCTTAAGGTGCTCGAAGACCGGTGCGTTTACTTTGACAGCGCGTATTACAACGGCAACGACAAGGAAACGCCTAAGTACATCCATGAAATATTCAGCAAGGGCATGCCCGCGGATTTCAGGCTCGTGGGTGCGACAACGAAGTCGCCGCGCGAAATATCCCCGGCGATACGCTCGCGCTGCATGGAGATATTCTTCCGCCCGCTTTACCCAGAGGAGCTCATGATAATCGCCAAAAACGCGGCGTACAAGGCGGGGTACTATATCGACGAGGACGCGATCGAACAGATCGGCGAATACGCGACGAACGGACGTGAAGCCGTGAATATGGTACAGATGGCAGCAGGCCTCGCGCGTGAGCAGGGCGGCAACGTGATCCGCAAGCACCATATCCACTGGGTTGTGGAAACGGGCAAATACGCGCGACGCCCCTCGCCCAAGCTGGGCGCCATTTCTGCGGGATGCGTTAACGGCCTTGCGGTGTACGGCTCCAACATCGGTATGATCATCGAGATCGAGACGGTCGCCGTACGCACTGGATTACCCTCACTGATCGTGACGGGGCTTGTGGACGAGGAGGAGGTGGGCTTTGAAAGCAGGCGATACCGGCGCAAGAGCACGTCTAAAAGCTCTGTGGAAAACGTGCTGACCGCGCTTAAAAAAAACTTTGGCATCAATACAAACGAATATTATATCCATATCAATATGCCGGGCAGCTCACCCGTTGACGGGCCATCCGCAGGGGTCGCGATCGCGGTATCGGTTTATTCGGCGATCACGGGCTGCGTGGTGTGCCCCGGTATTGCGATGACGGGAGAGATATCGATTAACGGCAACGTGCGCGCGGTGGGCGGCGTGGCAGCCAAGGTGATCGCGGCAAAGCGCGCTGGCGCGACGCTCGTGGTCGTGCCGGAAGAAAACATGGGCGAAGCGGCGATCGTCAGCGAAGGGCTGCGCGTGATCGGCGTGAGCCACATCAGCGAGGTAATGCGCATCGCATTTGGGACAGAGAACGCGGAGAAGCGTGAAGAGGTGCTGAGCGCAGCGGGGGAGGCTCAGATGATTTTAACGAGTTTGAATTCCGTGGCGTCGCACGACACGAGCGTATAACACACGCCGCGCACGGCTCCGGAGAGCGCGCCGCGGATGCTCGCTGCGTGAAGATGTCCGTATACGACATCGGTTGCGCCGTACTGCTCGAATAGCTGCGTATACAATGTAGGCGCGCCGTTGGCATCGGCGGGAGGGAAGTGCATCATGCCGATCAGCCTCGCGCCGGGCGCGTTCTTTTGCGCGTGTTTAAGAGAAAGCTCCAGCCTTCCCGCTTCGCGCAGGTACAATTTTTCGTCCTGCTGCGCGTCATACTGTTTGCTTCCCGGAACCGTCCAGCCGCGCGAACCCGCGAACGCGATATCGCCCAAGCGCAGGCTTTTGTTCTGTATGACATGGGTATCGCCGGAAAGCAGCGTTTCTACCTGCGAAAGCGAACCCCACCAATAATCGTGGTTGCCCTTGATGATGAGCTTGATTCCGGGCATCTCGCACACCTCGGCCAAATCAATCCTTACCTCATCGAGCCGCATTGCCCAGGAAAGGTCGCCCGGCAGCAGCACAATATCATCGCTTTTAACGGTATCGTACCAGTTTGCTTTAATCTTCTCCCAGTGGCCGTCCCAGTGCTCCCCGAATATGACCATGGGCTTGGGCGAAAAACCTGAAAGATGCAGGTCGGATATCGCGTAAACATTCATAATGAAAGCGCCTTTTCGATTTGTTCGAACAGCTCTCCGGTTCCCGTTTTTTCAAGCGCGGAAACCGCGACGGCGGGGTAATCGATCCCTCCGCCCGCTGCCGCTTTGATTTCAGCAAGCCGTTGTTTGCGGCGCGTCTTGGCGATTTTGTCCGCCTTGGTACAGACGATGATCACGTGAAGGCCGAAATGCGCGGCCCATGCAAACAGCAGACGATCGTTTTCCGTTGGTTCGTGCCGGATATCGAGCAGTATCAGCAGCGCGCGCAGCGCGCCGCGCGCGGCTTCCAGATAGCCCTCAATCATAAGCGGCCAGCTTTGCTGCTCTTCGCGCGAAGCTTTAGCAAAGCCGTAGCCCGGCAGATCGACGAGCATAAACTCCTCATTGATAACGAAAAAATTGACGAGGCGCGTCTTGCCAGGTTGCGCACTCGTTTTGGCAAGCTTGGAGTTGTTTGTCATCAGGTTAATCAGCGAGGATTTGCCCACATTGGATTTGCCGCAAACCGCAATCTGCGGCATATCCGTATCCGGCATGCCGCTGACGCTTTTCATGCTTTTTAAAAAACGCGCATTTTTGATCCGCATGGTTTCCTTTCAGGGGTTGATCGCGATGCTGATAACCTCGCAGAGCTCGGAAACGGGCAGAAAGCGTATGCCCTTGCGCACAGCTTCGGGCATTTCGCTCAAGTCCTTTTCGTTGCCCTTGGGGATGATAATCTGTTTGATGCCCACCTTGAGCGCCGCCAACGATTTCTCTTTAAGCCCGCCGATGGGCAGCACGCGCCCGGTCAGCGTAATCTCGCCCGTCATGGCGATATCGCTGCGCACGGTGCGGCCCGACAGCACGGATACGAGCGCGGTCGCGATCGTGATGCCCGCCGACGGGCCGTCCTTGGGGATCGCGCCTTCCGGCAGGTGGATATGGATATCGGTCTTATCGATAAAATTTTCTTCGATTGAAAACGCGGCGCTGTTGGCCCGCACGTAGCTCATCGCGGCTTTCGCGGATTCCTGCATCACTTCGCCGAGCTTGCCCGTGAGCGAAAGCTCGCCCTTGCCGTGCATTTTGATGGCCTCGACGACAAGCGTCTGCCCGCCCGCTGCCGTCCACGCGAGCCCCATTACGACACCCACGCGATCCTGCTTTTCCGCTTCAGTCTGAGAAAAAATCGGCGGACCAAGATAGCGGTGCACCGTATTCGCGGTTATGCTGAGCCCTTTTTTCTTGCCTTCGGACAGCTCTACCACGCTCTTGCGCAGCACCGTCGCGATCTTTCTTTCCAGTTCTCTCACTCCCGCCTCGCGCGTATAGTACCGTATGATTTCGAGCAGCGCGCTGTCGCGTATTACCGCCTCTTTTTTTTGAAGGCTGTGCTGCTCCATCTGCTTGGGAATCAGGTGGTTCTTCGCGATGCCGACTTTCTCGGCTTCGGTGTAGCTGGACAGCTCAATCGTTTCCATGCGGTCGCGTAAAGGCGCGGGAATCGCGTCAAAAGTGTTGGCCGTCGTGATGAACATCACATGCTCAAGGTTGAACGGCAGGTCGAGGTAATGGTCGCGGAACGTGTTGTTGATCTCCGGATCCAATACTTCGAGCATCGCGGATGCCGGGTCGCCGCGGAAATCACCCGTCATCTTGTCGATCTCGTCGAACAGGAATACCGGGTTAATGCTGCCCGCCTGCTTGACGGACGATATGATGCGGCCGGGTATCGCGCCTATGTACGTTCTCCGGTGGCCGCGAATCTCCGCCTCGTCGCGCACGCCGCCGAGCGAGGTGCGTACGAACTTGCGGCCGAGCGCGCGCGCGATGGAGCGCGCGACGGAAGTTTTGCCCGTGCCCGGAGGCCCGACGAAGCACAGCACGGGGCCGCGCATGTTTTGCTTGCGCTGAAGCACCGCAAGGTATTCAATCACGCGCTCCTTCACCTTATCGAGACCGTAATGGTCTTCGTCCAGCACCTTGCGTGCATGTTTAAGATCCAGATTATCTTCTGTCGTTACGCCCCACGGCAGGTCGAGTATCCATTCCACATAGGTGCGGATGACACCAAGCTCGGGCGAGCCGATCGACAGCCGCTCCATACGCGAAAGCTCCTTCTCGGCTTTTTCGCGTATCTCGTCGCTGATATTGAGCTTAGACAGGCGCTCGCGCAGCTCGTTCGCGTCGGATTGCACGCTGCCCGTTTCGCCGAGTTCCTTCTGTATCGCGCGCATCTGCTCACGCAGCACGTATTCTTTCTGAGACTGGTCAATCTGCTTTCTGACCTTGTTGCGTATATCGTTTTCAATCGCGGCGATCTCCAGCTCACCCGTCAATATGCTGATGAGCAGCTCAAGGCGCGCGAGCGGGTCAACGCTCTCCAACACCTTTTGTTTGTCTTCGAGGCGGAAAAGTACGCTGGATGCGACAATATCGGCCATCTGCCCGATATCTTCCACGCTGTTGACTGACGAGAGTGTTTCGGATGAAACCTTGCTGCTTAAGCTGATCAGCTGTTCGAACAGATTCAACACCATTCGTTTTAATGCCTGTTCTCTCGCGGTATCCTCCGATACGGGTTCGAATACGAGCTGCTCCGATTCTACCTCAAGAAACGTTTCGGTCTGCGTATACCGAACGATTTGTGCGCGGTATATGCCCTTGACGAGCACGCGGATCACATCGCCCGGAAGCTTTAATATCTGCTTTATTTTCGATACCGTACCGATATCATAGATATCCTCCGGTGAAGGCTCGGCAATCTCTTTATCCTTTTGCGCAGCCAGGAATATGATCTGATCGTCCGCCATGGCTGCCTCCAGCGCGGCGACGGATTTTTCGCGTCCCACCTCAAAATGCAACGCCATATACGGAAAAACGATGACATCCCGCAACGCGACCATCGGCATTCTGTTGCTCATTTAAAGCCTCCATTGCATTGTTTGCGGAAGTATTATACATGATACGATTGTCAATCGCAACAACCGCATAATAAGGCTGGTGGTCACAATACTTATTGTCTGCACAAATTGGATTATAAAATTGCACAAACCGCTTCAACTATTTAGGAGAACCAAAAACATCTGTAAGTGCCAAGGTGCGTTTGATATTATTAAAAATACATTTGAATTCAATAAGGTTAGCTATATCTAAAGTTTTATACCTATTTTATATACAGTGGAACGTGAAGGGAACGTAAAGGCTCAGCGTGTCCCTATATGCAACCATGCTTTTTGTAATACTTAATGCAATCGGCTGCTTGATGAGGGGTTGCATTTACTTTGGCAAGACAGCAATGAAACCACAAAAATTTATTGATATGACTTGACAAACCGTCTGAACGAATGCTATATTATATTTAATAAATAAACTTTATT
>CAYNFL010000012.1:0-17843 GCA_964396465.1 uncultured Christensenellaceae bacterium | reverse complement strand
TAAGACGAAGAATGTAGGCGGAAAGCGCCTGGTGGATTACAACCGCTGCGGCGTGCCATTGATCGAGATCGTGACAGAACCCGACCTGCGCAGCGCAGAGGAAACGCGCGTGTTCTTGGAGACACTCAGAGCCATTATGCAGTACACGGGCGTGTCTGACTGTAAGATGCAGGAAGGGTCGCTGCGCTGCGACGTAAACGTATCGGTACGCGAGGAATGCGCGGAAAAGCTCGGCACGCGCACGGAGATGAAGAACTTGAACAGCTTCTCGGCGGTATACCGCGCGGTAGAGGCCGAAAGCGCCCGCCAGATCGAGGTACTGGAGGACGGCGGCACGGTGCGCCAGGAGACACGCCGCTTCGACGACGTAAAGGGCAAAAGTTATCCCATGCGAAGCAAAGAGGAAGCGCACGACTACCGCTACTTCCCCGACCCCGACCTCGTGCCGATCACGCTGACAAATGAAAGTATCGAGGAGATCAGGGCAAGCCTGCCGGAGCTGCCCGCCGCGAAGAAGCGCAGGTACGCAGGGCAGCTTGGCCTGCCCGAATACGACGCGGGCGTGCTGACCGCAGAGAAAAGTATTGCGCTTTTCTTTGAGGCGTGCATCGCGCTCGGCGGCGATGCGAAGAAGGTCAGCAACATGATCATGACCGACCTGTTGCGGCTGCTCAAAGAGGACGGCATTTCCCCGGAAGACAACCCCGTAAAGCCGGAACTGCTCGTGGAAACGCTGCGCCTCGTGGACGAGGGCAGTGTCAATATCACCGTAGCAAAGGCGGTGTTCGAAGAGGTGTTCCGCAATGGCGGTTCCCCCGCGCAGATTGTGGAAAGTAAGGGCTTAAAGCAGATCAACGATACGGACGCGATCCGCGAGATGATACGCGGCATCATCGCCGCCAATCCCGGCCCCGTGGCGGACTACAAGGGCGGAAAGAAAAAAGCGCTCACGTTCTTTGTGGGTCAGGTAATGAAGGCGATGGGGGGCAAAGCCAACCCCAAGGCCGTCAATGAGATCGCAGAAGAAGAACTTGACAAAGCTTAAAAACGACTGGCAATATGAAAAGCGATGCATTTGCACGCAAATATAAGAATTTTTGAGCATTTTCAATAAAAATGCTTATTTTTTTGGTGCCCATATGTTATAATCATTTTTAAATGACCTGCAAGGGTGGCGATAGCGATATTACGCAGCATGACAGGCTTTGGCCGCGCTGAGGCTGAAGGCAGCGGACAGCACATTACAATTGAGCTTAAAGCGGTGAACCAAAGGTATTTGGACATCAACATCCGCGCGCCGATATCCTTGGGATTCGCCGAAGAGCATATCCGCAAAGCGGTAAAGGAACGCCTCGGGCGCGGACGCGTGGATATCTTCATAAGTTACAGCGCAATGGAAGCGGGCACGAGAAAGGTGACAGCGGACTTGGGGCTGATCGCTTCCTATGTTCAAACCGCGCGGCAGGCCGCAAAAAAGGCCGGGCTGAAGGATGACGTGAAGCTCTCGCACATACTGCGCATCCCCGATGTGATCCGCATTGAAGGCGCGAGGGAAGACGAGGAAACGCTGCTGGGTATCGTAAATCAAGCGCTGCATACGGCGCTGGACGCGCTGATCGGCATGCGGACGAGGGAAGGCGCTTCGCTTCAAAAGAGCATCGAGCAGTATCTTGGTGAGCTTTCCGGTATCGTAGGCGCGATTGACGACGTAAAGGATGACGTGCTGAGGGACAGCGCGGAGAAATTAAAGCAGCGTATTTCCGAGCTGCTTTCGGGCAGCGACATTGACGAGGCGCGTTTTAATACCGAAGTGGCGTATATCGCCGACCGCGCGGATATTTCCGAAGAGCTTGTGCGGCTGAAGACGCATATCGCACAATTCGAAGCCGCGGCGAAAGCGAGCGACGCCGTAGGCAGAAAGCTCGATTTCATGGTACAGGAAATGAACCGGGAGCTCAACACGATCGGATCTAAGTCTTCCAGCATGACGATCACGAACGCGGTGATCGAAGGAAAAAGCATCGTAGAGAAGATACGTGAGCAGGTACAGAATATCGAATAACCGCAAGGAGGCAGTATTATGAGTATACGGCTGATCAATATCGGATTTGGGAACATCGTATCGGCGAACCGGCTGATCGCGATCGTGAGCCCGGAAAGCGCGCCGATCAAACGCATCATTCAGGAGGCACGGCAGAAGGGCAACCTTATTGACGCGACCTATGGCAGGAGGACGCGCGCCGTCGTAATTACCGACAGCGACCATGTCATACTCTCCGCGGTGCAGCCCGAGACCGTGGCGCACCGCCTGACCGACAAAGACACGGATATCGAGGAATAGGATGGGGAGAGGATTGCTGATCGTACTTTCGGGGCCGTCCGGCGCCGGAAAAGGCACAGTCTGCAAGGCGCTGCTTGAAAAGCATCCGGAAATATCGCTTTCCGTATCGTGTACGACGCGCGCGCCGCGCAACTATGAGCGCGAGGGAGTCAACTATTTTTTTAAAGGCGAAACCGAGTTTAAAAGCCTGATCAAGCAGAACGAATTTTTGGAATACGCGTGTGTATACGGGAACTACTACGGCACGCCCAAAAGCTTCGTCGAAAAAAAACTTTCGGATGGCTGCGATGTACTGCTCGAAATTGACGTTCAGGGTGCGGTTAACGCAAAAAAAATTTTCCCCGATGGTATATTCATATTTCTGGTTCCGCCCTCGATGGAGGAACTGGAAAGGCGCATCCGCGGAAGGGCGACCGAAAGCGAGCAGCAGATCAAAGAACGCCTGAGCAAAGCAAAAGCGGAGATGGCGCAGATCGAAAACTACGACTATGTGATCGTCAACGATCGCGTAGCGCGCGTCGTGGATGAGATCGAAAATATAATTGAAGCTGAGAAGCATAAAGTGGAACGTGTAAAAAAAGAATTTGAACATATAAGGAGAGAAAAAGTATGATGTACCCGGGTGTCAGCGAACTGAAAGGCAAAGCGGATTGCCGCTATACGCTCGTGGTGGAATCGGCTAAGCGCGCAAGGCAGCTCGTGGACGGCGCGGAGCCGCTGACCGACGCGCAGGAGGCCAATCCGGTTTCACAGGCCGCGAAAGAAATATTTCTGGATAAGATCACGTATATTTCGCCCGAGGAGGTCTGATTGCCATGCCGCAAACCGTCGTGGTCGGCGTATCGGGAGGCATCGCGGCATATAAATCGGCAATTCTCGTCAGCGCGCTGAAAAAGCGCTTTGACGTTCATGTGATTATGACGGAGAACGCGCTGCAATTTGTCAGCGCGCTGACGTTCGAAACGCTTTCCGGCAATGCCGTGGTCACCGGCATATTTGAAAGAACAGAACAATTCGAAGTCAAACACGTTTCGCTCGCGCAAAAGGCGGACGTATTTATTGTCGCACCCGCTACCGCCAACGTAATCGCGAAGGCGGCTGCGGGTATTGCGGACGACATGCTGACTACTACGCTGCTCGCGGTGAAATGCCCCGTGATATTCGCGCCCGCGATGAATACCGCGATGTACGAGGACGATGCGACGCAGGAGAATATCCGCGTGCTCAAGGAACGCGGGTTTTACGTGATGGATACGGACGAAGGGCGGCTCGCTTGCGGCGACACCGGCGCGGGGCGCATGAAGGAACCGGATGAAATCGTCGCGTACATGGACAGAGTACGGTGCTCGCTGCACGAACTCCAGGGCTTACGTGTACTAATCTCCGCGGGGCCCACGCGAGAGATGATCGACCCGGTGCGCTTTTTGTCCAACCGCTCATCAGGCAGGATGGGGTATGCGCTTGCGCAGGCCGCGGCCGATATGGGAGCGGATGTGACGCTTGTTTCAGGCCCGGTGGAGATCGAAGCGCCCGCCAAAGCGCGAAAAGTGGATGTTGTGTCGGCGGCGGATATGGCGGAGGCGATGCTGCGCGTCGCGCCCGATATGGATATGATCATTATGGCAGCCGCAGTTGCGGATTATACGCCCAAAGAGTATACCCCGCAAAAGATTAAAAAAGGCGGAGAAATGAGCATCGAACTGGTCCGAACGAAAGATATTCTGCAGGAATTGGGCGATAACAAAAGTTGCGGCCAGCTGCTCATCGGATTTGCGGCGGAGACGCAGCGATTTGAAGAAAACGCGAAGGAAAAGCTGAAGCGAAAAAATCTCGATATCATCGCGCTCAACGATGTTTCGCGCGAAGGAGAGGGCTTTAATTCGGATTATAATAACATCAAGCTGTTTATGAACGACGGAACCGCGGAGGATCTGGGCAGCGCTGACAAGCGCACACTCGCGAAGCAGATCATGAGTATTGCGGCGCAGCGCTACCGCGCGCTTTAAATATGGCCATGTACGCGCGTGTGATCGTCGACATCGTGCATGCTGATGTCGATAAGGTGTTTGAATATGCAGTGCCCGAAGGGATGGCTGCAGCGCCGGGGTTCCGCGTGCGCGTGCCTTTCGGCAAGGGCAGCGCGCTCAAGGAAGGCTGCGTGCTTTCGCTGTCCGAAACCTGCGAGTACGATAAAAGCCTGATCAAACCCATCCATTCCGTAATATCCGATTTTGCGGCGCTGACGTCAGGCCAGATTAAGCTGGCATATATGGTGAAGCGCTATTACCACACGACGCTGGCAAACGCGCTGCGCCTGATGTTTCCCGCGGAGATGCGCGGCGGGCGCGTCAAGGACCGATTTGAACGTGAACTCACGTGTTCTCTGGAGGGAGAGGCGTTAAGAAGCGCTTTTGGGTCACTGAATAAAGCCCCCAAACAAAAGCAGGTGTTAAAAGCCGTATCGCTAAAAACACTCACCGCCGCGGAACTGGAACGGCTTTTTCCGGGCAGCGCTTCCGCCAGAGACGCGCTGATTAAAAAGGGGTTCATCAGTATAGTAATTAAAGAAGCGTTTCGCATACCGCCGCGTTCTGCGAAAGTAACGCCGGATTATACGCTCACGGAGGATCAGCAGCAAGCCGTGAGTGCAGTCACATCCGCCACAGGAAAATACCTGCTGCACGGCGCAACGGGCAGCGGCAAAACGGAGGTCTACATCCGCATTGTGCGGGATTGCCTTGAAAAGGGTAAAACCGCGATCGTGCTCGTTCCTGAGATATCGCTGACGCCGCAGCTTGTCGGTATGTTCGAGCGGCGCATCGGCGAGGAGATCGCCGTGTACCATTCCACGCTCTCGGCGGGAGAACGTTACGACGAATGGAAGCGCATGGCTTCTGGGCGCGTCGTCGTGGGCGCGCGAAGCGCAGTGTTCGCGCCGCTTAAAAACATCGGCGCGATCATCATCGATGAGGAGCACGAGACGAGCTACCGTTCCGATACGCATCCGCGCTACACCGCGCATGAGATCGCGCGCATGCGCGCGAACATTGAAGGCGCGACTTTGGTGCTCGCTTCCGCGACGCCTTCGGTGGAGAGTTACATCAAGGCGAGGAACGGTATCTACAAGCTTGTGGAGATGCCGAACCGACTATTCGGGCTGAAGCTGCCCGCTGTCGAGGTCATCGATATGCGCGAGGAAATATTGCGCGGAAACCGCACCATTTTTTCTTCGCGGCTGTATGATGGCATCAGGGAAACGCTGCAGGCAGGAAAGCAAGCGATGCTGTTTGTGAACCGGCGCGGTTATTCCGCGTTTGTAATGTGCCGCGGCTGCGGCTATGTGGAGTACTGCGATGATTGCGCCGTGACAATGACGTATCATGCCAGCCATAACGCGCTTGTTTGCCATTATTGCGGGCGTAAAAGGCCGATTAAAACGGTATGCCCCGAGTGCGGCAAGCCATACTTAAAGCAGTTCGGCGTGGGAACGCAGCAGGTGGAAGCGCACGCAAAGGCCTGCTTCCCCGACGCGCGCGTGCTGCGCATGGATCTCGACACGACGCGCGGCAAGGACGCTCATAAAAAGATATACGCGCAGTTTAAATCGGGCGGAGCGGATATACTAATCGGCACGCAGATGATTGCCAAAGGCTTTGACTTTGAAAACGTAAATTTTGTGGGCGTGGTCAGCGCGGACAGCTCGCTCTATATACCGGACTACCGCAGCCCGGAAAAGACGTTTCAGCTTTTAGAACAGGTCGCCGGGCGCGCGGGGCGCAAGGATCCCGGGCAGGTGGTCATACAGACGTATTCTCCTGAGCACTACGCCATTCAGCACGCGTGCAGCCACGACTTTTCAGGCTTTTTCGACGAGGAAATGGCGGTCAGGCGCGCTGCGTTGCTGCCGCCTTACACCGTGTTCTTCCGCATCGTGTTCGCCGGTAAGGAAGAGGAATCCGTGCGCGCCGCATGCCTCGATTTCGAGCGCGGTTTTAAGGAGGCGTTTTCGGATATGACGGACTGCATACCGCTGTTGGACGCGTCTGAAGCGCCTGTGAAGAAACTGCAGGGCAGCGCGCGCTGGCAGGTGCTGATTAAGGCGTTAAATAACGAAAAGCTTGCGAAGCTGCGCGGCAGGTTGTATGATTTTATGGATGAAAAGCGATATGACAATTGCGCGTTTGGCTTAGAGATCAACCCGCAAAGCATGATGTAAGGGGAAAGGTATGGCAATCAGGGACATCGTAACGGGCAGAAACAACGAAGCGCTGAGGAAGGTTTCGCGCGAAGTGCGGCAGATCACGCCGCACATCATCGCGCTGCTGGATGATATGAAGGATACGCTGCACGCGGAGGAAGGCGTGGGGCTTGCCGCGCCTCAGGTGGGCGTGCTGCGCCGTATTGCGGTAGTAGAATACGACGAGCAGTATTATGAGCTGATCAACCCGTGGATCGTCGATTTTTCAGGCGAAGCGATAGAGGAGGAAGGCTGCCTCTCGATACCGGGGGTGCGCGGGCGCGTGAAGCGTCCCGAGAGCGTTACGGCAAAGTATACTGACCGGCACGGCAGACGCAAAAAGGTGACGGTAACGGGCATCACCGCACGCGGCTTCTGCCACGAGATCGACCATCTGGACGGCATACTCTACGTAGACAAGATGCTGAAGGAGAACGAATGAGGATCGTGTTTATGGGCACGCCGGAGTTTGCGGTGCCCAGCCTGATTTCACTGATTAAACACGGATACGATATCGCCGCGGTGGTAACGCAGCCCGACAGGGAAAGGGGCCGCGGCCATCGCGTGCTGCCGCCGCCGGTTAAAACCGCAGCACAGCATCATAACATACCGGTGCTGCAGTTTGAGCGCATCAAGTCGCCGGAGGGCGTGGCCGCGCTGCGCGAAACCGCTCCCGATATGATCGTCACCGCGGCATTCGGGCAAATACTGTCCAAGGAAATACTCGGTATACCGAAGATGGGCTGCCTCAACGTGCACGCTTCGCTGCTGCCCAAGTACCGAGGCGCGGCGCCCATTCAATGGGCGATTATCAACGGCGAGAAACAGGCCGGCGTCACGATCATGTATATGAACGAAGGGCTTGATACGGGAGACATCCTATCGTCTGTCACCGTTCCCATCGGGGACGATATGACGGGCGGGGAGCTTTACGATACGCTCGCGCAGGCGGGAGCGGAGTTGCTGATCAAAACGATGGGCGATATTGAAAGCGGACAAGCCGTGCGCACGCCTCAACAAGAAGCGCAAGCGAGCTATTATCCGCCGTTGAGCAAGGAACTTGGGCGCATTGACTGGAAAAAGCCCGCAGCCGAGATACGCAACCTTATCCGTGCGCTGTGCCCTGCGCCGGGCGCGTACTCCTGCATCTGCGGCAAGGTGATACGGATATGGGCTGCCGAGATTGCGGAAGGCAGCAGCGAGCCGGGAAAGATCGATTGCGCGGACGCCAAGCGCGGCCTTTTCGTCGGCACGGGGCAAGGGCGGCTGCGCATCACGGAGATGCAGGCGCCCAACGGAAAACGCATGAAGCCGGAAGCGTACCTGTGCGGATGCGCGATGCCCGGGGAGAAGTTCGAATGACCGCGAGGCGCGCCGCGTACGACGCGCTGACGGCGGTGACGCAGGGCGGCGCGTACACGTCGCTCGCGCTTAAACAGCATATCCCGCCATCACTGCAGGAAGCGGACAGGCGATTTGCGGTGATGCTCGTACGCACCGCTCTGGAAAATTTGCTGCGCATCGATTACGCGCTTTCGGGGTTCATCAAGGGGCGCGTTCACGGCAGCATACGGAATGTACTGCGACTCGGCGCATGCCAGCTATTGTATATGGACACCGCCGAATACGCCGCCGTGGGGGAGAGCGTTTCGCTGGCAAAGCAAATCAAGCCGCAGGCGTCGGGGTATGTGAACGCGGTGCTTCGCGCGCTCAATTCGTGCAAAGATGATATCAAATACCCGCAAGGCGAAAACGCTAAGGCGCTCAGCGTCGAAGCGAGCTGCCCCGAATGGATATGTGAAAAGTACATGAAAGACTTCGGGTATGAATTCGCGCACGCGCTGCTGACCTGCCGCAGCGCGGACGGTACGGCGGTGCGCGTGAACGCGCTCAAGACGGATGCTGAAAGCATCGAAAAGGAATTTGGCGCGCTTGGGCTATCCTTTTCGCGCGGAAGCGCGCCGGGCGCTTATCTTGTTAAAGGGCTGTCGGATATCGAAAATATGGATATCTACCGCGGCGGAAGGATCGCCGTGCAGTCGGAAAGCGCGATGAGGGCGGTGCTGGCGGCAGCGTTGAAACCCGGAGAAAAGCTGCTCGACGCTTGCGCGGCGCCGGGAGGCAAGAGCGCGTACGCGGCGGCGCTCGCGGGCAACCGGCTGGAAATTACCGCGTGGGACATCCACGCGCACCGCGTGGACATGACGAACCGCAACTATGAGCGGCTCGGTGTCGCGAGCGCGAAGGCGGTGCTGCGCGACGCGGCAGTATACGCGAGCGAATATGAGCGCGCGTTCGATTGCGTGATCGTGGACGCGCCGTGTTCCGCGATGGGGCTTTTGGCGTCCAGCCCCGATATCCGCTACAGCCGCAAGCCGGAGGATATCGCAGCGCTCGGTGAAAAACAGTTTGAGATACTCTCAAACTGCGCACGGTATGTGAAGGCGGGCGGCAGGCTCGCGTACTTCACATGTTCCCTCAACCGCGAGGAGAACGAAGCGGTGACGGAACGGTTTTTAAGAGAAAACGAAGCATACGCGTATGCAAAGCCGCCCGAGACCATATACCCGCACACCAGCGGCTCAGACGGTTTCTATATCGCCGTGATGAAGAGAGAAGCATGAACGATCTGCTTTCAATGGATACGAATACGCTCCAAGATATCATCGCAGGGCTGGGCGGGAAGCCCTTCATGGCAAAGCAGCTTGGCCAGTGGCTGGCGAAAGGCGTGCCCTTTGAGCAGATGACCAACCTGCCCAAATCGCTGCGCGAAACGCTTCGCGCAAACAATAATGAAGGATATGCAAGTGTCGCCGAAAAGCGCGAATCCGAAGACGGCACGGTAAAGCTGCTGCTGAATATGTCGGGCGGCGGCATGGTGGAATGCGTGGTGATGCGTTACAAATTTGGCAACACGCTGTGCGTTTCCACGCAGATGGGCTGCCGCATGGGCTGCGTATTCTGCGCGTCGGGAAAGGAAGGCTTGGTGCGCAATATCTCCGTCGGCGAGATGCGCTCCGAGTTCATCGCCGCGCGGCAGTTCGGCGATATCGGCAACGTGGTGCTCATGGGCAGCGGGGAGCCGCTCGATAACTACGATAACGTTGTGGGATTTATCCGTGCTTTAGGCGCGCTTCACGGAATCGGCATGCGGCATATATCGCTTTCCACGTGCGGCATCGTGCCGGGCATCGAGAAGCTGATGAACGAAGCGCTGCCCGTTACGCTGTGCATATCGCTGCACTCGGCGATCGACGAGAAGCGCAAAAAGATCATGCCCACGGCGGCGGCGTTCCCGGTGAAAAGCATATTGCGCGCCGCGGACGGCTACTTCAAAAAAACCGGGCGCCGTATTATAATAGAATATACGCTGATTCAAGGTTTAAACGACGGTACTGAGGATATTGAAGCGCTGGACAGGGAGCTTGCGGGTATGAACTGCCACGTCAACGTCATCCCGCTCAATGAGGCCGCAGGTTCGCTCAAACCGCCCAAAAAAGGACAAGCGCGCCGGTTCGCGGCGGTGCTGGAAAGCAAGGGAATATCGGCTACGGTACGCCGCACGTTGGGCGGCGAAATCGAAGGCGCCTGCGGGCAGTTAAAACTGAAACGGGAGAAGAAATGATATTTTACGCAAAAACCCACAAGGGCAGCGTGAGGCACAACAATGAAGACGCCTACTTAGCGGTAACGAACGGCATAAGCATACCCTTCGCCATCGTCGCGGACGGTATGGGCGGGCATCAAGCGGGCGAGGTTGCGAGCCGCATCGTGGTGGATACATTCCGGCGCGCGCTGCAGGGTATGAAACCACAGGGCATAACGGAAGAAGCGTTGCAAAACATATTCAGCAATGCCAATGAACGCGTTTTGACGGATGCCGGGAACAACGCTGTAAGAAGCGGTATGGGCTCCACCGCGACTGCGGCGTTTTTTTTGGACGCGCGCGCGATGATCGGACATGTGGGCGATTCGCGCGCATACCTGTATCACGAAGGAACGCTTAAGCAGGTCACGCAGGACCATTCCTATGTGCAGATGCTGCTGGACCTCGGCTATATTTCCGAGCAGCAGGCGGCGGAACATCCGCAAAAAAATATCATCACACGCGCAGTGGGTACGGATGCCAGCCTCAAAGCGGATATTTGCGATGTCGCAATGAGCAGCGGGGATTGCCTGCTGTTGTGTTCGGACGGCCTGAATGTGATGGTGAGCGATGACCGCATCGCGGAGATACTCTGCGAAGGGTATAAGGACGCTGCGGCACGGCTTGTCAACGCGGCGCTTGAAGGCGGCGGCATCGACAATATCACTGTTGTGCTGGCGGTAATGGAAGGCGGCGGCGCATGATCGGAAGGCTTTTGGGAGGCCGCTACAAGATAATTGAAAACATTGATTCGGGCGGTATGGCATATATCTACAAAGCAGTTTGTAAAAAAACCGGCGGTATTGTTGCGATCAAGGTACTCAAGGAAGAATTCGAAACCAACGAAGAATATGTAACCCGCTTTAAAAAAGAAGCGGAAGCTTCGTTTACACTCGAACACAAAAACATCGTGCGCGTAATGGATATCGGCTGCGATGAAGGCGCGTACTATATGGTGATGGAGTATGTCGAGGGGCGTACGCTTAAAGCCCTGATTGAAGAAAAAGGGCAACTCAGCGAGGAAGAAACCATCGGATTTGCGATACAGGTATGCGATGCGTTGGAGGCTGCGCACAAAGAGGGTATCATTCACCGCGACATCAAGCCCCAGAACATACTCGTGGATGCGGAAGGGAATGTCAAGATCACGGATTTTGGCATTGCGACGAGCATATCGTCGGAGGAACCCAAAGACAGCCAGGTCATGGGCTCCGTATATTATATTTCACCCGAGCAGGCAAAGGGCGGCAAACTGGATTACCGCACCGATATCTATTCATTGGGCATCGTGCTTTTCGAAATGCTTACGGGAAAGCTGCCGTTTACGGGCGAGAAAGCAGTCGCCGTGGCGTTAAAGCATATCAATGAAAAGATGCATGCGCCTGTAGAATTCAACGATACGATTTCAACCGCCGTAAGCTGCATTGTGCTGAAAGCGGCAAGCAAAGCCCTAAAGGACAGATACCGTTCGGTTCAAGCTTTAAAAGCAGACCTTAAGCGCGCTCTCGCCGAACCGGACGGCGGATTTGTGGATATTCCGAAAGTGCGCTCCGAAGAAGAGAAAGCACAGATACACAAACGAAATAAAATATGGAAGGTATGCATATTCGCTGCCCTGATTGTATTGACAGGCGCGGCGGTTTTCTTCGGAATAAAATTGCTTATCCAACCGCCGCTCGACATGATAGAGGTGGCGGATACGGCGGGTATGGCCGCCTCGGACGCGCAGCGCATGCTGGAAGGGCAAGGCCTTACCGTTAAAATTGCATTTGAATCCAGCGAAACGATAATGGAAGGCGTCGTGATCGCGCAGTCAGTCGGGGAGGGGTTACAGGTAGCCAAAGGCACTGCGGTTACATTATCGGTTTCAAGCGGCCCGGCCGGGCTCGTGATGCCCGATCTCGTGGGATTAAGCTACGAGGCCGCTCAGGAACAGATTATGCTGATGGGACTTAGCCCCGCCGACGCGGACTACGAGGAGAGGGAGGATATCCCACAGGGACACGTAATATTCCAAATGCCGGAAGCGGATACGGAGATATCGGAGGATGAACTGATTACATTGACGATATCGGGAGAAGCGCCGCAGGAGAACGAGCCGATGCTCTCTTTTACAGGAATGCCTGTGGACCAAGCCGTCAGCCTTCTAATCAGCAGGGGGTATACCCGCTATTACGTTTACGAAAGGGAAAGCGAAACGGAGGAAGGGGTCGTATTCGATCAGAGCCCGGTGGAAGGCGCGCAAGCGCTTTTATCGGACGAAGTGGTGCTCTATATAAGTGAATATAAAATAAAACAGCGTATCGGCATATTTAACAAAAAATTGGATATTGAAGAAAAAGGCTCGAAGGTTCGCGTTGTTCTGGATGATATCATCAACGGCGTCACCGTTCCGATCGTCGTTCATGAGGAAACACCAGAAAAAAACTCCGTATCGCTGGCGCTGACGCTTTCTGCGTTATCAAGCGGCAGCAAAACGGTAACCGTGTATGTCAACAACGAGGAAGTAGATTCATATGACGTTACTTTTTATTGATCGAATATGAAAGGAAAGATACTGAAAGGCGTCGGCGGTTTCTATACCGTGCTGGGCGAAGACGGAAACGAATACCAATGCAGGGCGTGCGGGCGTTTTCGCAATGAAGGCAAAACGCCGTTGCCGGGCGACGAAATCGAGATGTCGGCTAAGGAAGCATATTTCGATAAAATATTGCCGCGCCGCAGCGAGCTTGCGCGCCCGCGCGTGGCAAACGTCGATATGGTGGTGATCGTCGTTTCGGCGGGCAAGCCCAAAATCGACAGGCTGCTTTGTGACAAACTCATCGTATCCGCGCGAAGGATCGGCGTGGAGCCTGTGCTTGCGATCAATAAATGCGATACGGCGACGCAGGAAGAAATCGAAAGCATAAGTAATGAATATATAAAAGCGGTGGATATCGTTTGTGTATCGGCGCTGACCGGGCTTGGGCTATCCGCACTCAAGGAAAAGCTTGCGGAGAGATGCGCGTGCTTTGCAGGGCAATCCGCTGTGGGGAAATCCTCTCTGCTCAACGCGATGTTCCCTGAGCTTATGCTGAAAACGGACGGCCTTTCAAAAAAGACCGACCGCGGCAAGCATACGACGCGCCACGCGCAGCTGTTCTCGCAGGAAGGATTCTCCGGCACGGTCGTTGATACGCCCGGGTTTTCATACTTGGAAAGCGGTGACATCGCACCCGAATCGCTTTGGGAATATTATGTGGATTTACGGCCATACGCGCAAGGCTGTAAGTATCCGTCCTGCGTTCACGCGGGAGAGCCGGGCTGTGGTGTTATCCAGGCTGTGCAGCGCGGCGATATCAGTAAAGGAAGGTATGAACGATACCTTGAAATATTGCAGGAACTTAAAGAAAAGAGGAATAAGAAATATGATTAAAATCGCTCCGTCCATACTGTCGGCGGATTTCACAAGGATATGCGACGCCGTTGAATTACTTGAACGCGCGGGTGCGGACTACATACACTGCGATGTCATGGACGGCACTTTCGTGCCGAACATCACTTTCGGGCAGCAGATGGTAAGAGACTTAAGGAAGCATACGGAGATGGCGCTCGACGTGCATCTCATGGTGGACAAGCCTGAGCGGTATATATCCGAGTTTGCCGACGCGGGCGCGGATATCATCACGGTGCATGCGGAAGCCACGGTACACCTGGACCGCGCGTTGCAGATGGTGCGCGCTGCGGGGAAAAAATGCGGTGTGGCGCTGAATCCGCATACGCCGCTCAGCGTGATCGAGTACGTGCTGGAGCGCGTGGACATGGTATTGCTGATGTCGGTGAATCCGGGCTTCGGAGGGCAGAGCTTCATTCCAAGTTCGCTGGAAAAAGCGTCGCGGTTAAAAGCGATGATCGTAGAAAAAGGCCTTTCAGTCGATATCCAGATGGATGGCGGTATTGGCCTGCAAAACATCAAAAAAGTGACGGACGCGGGCGTCAACGTGATCGTGGCGGGAAATTCGATATTTGGCGCTGAAGACCCTGTGGATACTATCCGGCGCATGAGAATGTGAATATGAGATGGCTTGTGGTTACCGGCGGCGCGGCGTCGGGCAGCGCACTGCTGCATGAACAGTCGCGGCTGGCGGATCAGCTGATCGCCGCAGACGGCGCGGCGGACCTGCTCTGCAAAGAGGGCATCGTGCCCGATGTGCTCATCGGCGATTTCGACACGGCGTCATCTGAAAGCATCACGGCGCTGGCCGGGAAGGGCGCAAAGATCGTGCGGCTGCCGGAGCACAAGAACATGACGGATACGGAAGCCGCGGTAGATTACACGCTGAACGCGGGAGCGCAGGATATTACCATACTGGGCGCGCTGGGTTTAAGAATCGACCACGCGCTGTCCAACATCGGCATGCTGCTGCGTGTCCGCGAAGCGGGCGCGGCCTGCCGCATCATCGATGAAATCAACGAAATCGAAACCGCAGAAGGTTTTTTTACGCTTTCGGGCTATCCCGGGCAGACGGTTTCGATATTGCCGATGACGGGAAACCTTACCGTAACCGCAAGCGATCTGGAATACCCGCTTCAACATCTTTCGCTTCCGTTCGGGTCTTCGCGCGGCGTCAGCAACCGCATGAAAGGAAATACGGCGCTTCTTTCCATATCAGGCGGCGTCGCGCTGATCATCAAAATCAGAAAAAACGCGTAACATAATGCGAACATAAAAAAAGCTCTTACCGTATAATAAACAAGGCGGTTCGTACAGCTCGCCGGAGGTGATCGCTTGTATAACGGAGGCTATTTATTCAGGAGAGTAGTAGGTTTCTTTCTGGTCGTTATCGGCGTAATCATGCTGATCTGCTTTATGCCGTACTGGATGTGGCTGTCTTTGCTGGGGCTTGTACTGATCGGAATAGGATGTTTCGTGCTTTCGCGCCGATGCTGAAGCACGGATAATCGGGAGGTGTATCGCATGAGGATTTATTGTATTAAAGCACCGCGGTTCCTTCGCGGGATACTGAGGAGAATATTCGGGTTAAGTACTACATAAGGCCGCCCGGAACAATCCGTTCCGGGCAGAGGCGGTTTTGAAAAATGCGCGAATTTAAAAGCGGCCGACAGGGCCGCTGTGTATCTGTTTGCTTTGCTTTTAAAACCGCCTGATTATCCGCGCTGAATTTTTCCGGAGCGAATGCACCTCGTGCAAACGTATATATTCTTCTGCACACCGTCCACAATGGCGCGAACACGCTGCACGTTGGGTGACCATGTCCTTTTCGCCTTGCGGTTGGAATGGCTTACGGTATTACCCGATGCAATCCCCTTATTACATATTTCACAATATTTTGCCATAAAAAATCTCTCCTATTCCTGTCTGCCAAAAATCAGCCGAGGTCTATTCTATCACCGCGATGCAGAATTGGCAAGTTCAATTCATTAAATTTTCTTGTCATTTTAACTAAATCGCTTGACGATAACCCAAAAAAGCGTTAGATTTATGTCGCCGGAGTTAAAGTTTGTGAAACGGCACCTTGAGGAGGCTAATTATGGCTGTATTACAGCAGACTTCATTCGGTAAAATCGAATTCTCCGACGAATTTCTATCCAATTTGGCGGGCTTGGCCACGATGGAGTGCTACGGAATCGTGGGTATGGCATCCCAAAAGGCCATAGACGGAATTGTTGAACTGCTGAAAGGCGAGAATTTGAATAAGGGTGTCGAGATTACGACAATCGACGACTCGGTTCATATCCATTTGTATGTCGTTGTGGAGTACGGCGTTTCCATCTCCACAGTTGCTTCGAATGTCATTGATACTGTCAAATACCGCGTTGAAAAAATTACGGGGCTCAACGTGGATAAGGTGGACGTGACAGTCAACGGCATCCGTGTATAAGGAGGGCCTCTAATGCATCAAAAGGTCACCGGCGAGCTTTTTAAAGATATGATCTTTTCAGCCGCCGCATTGCTTGAAGACAATAAAAAAAGCCTCAACGCGCTGAACGTTTTTCCCGTGCCGGACGGCGATACGGGCACAAATATGTCGCTGACGATGATGTCGGCGGTCAAGGAAGTCAAATCCATCGATACAAACCGGATATGCAGCGTGGGCGACGCGCTCTCATTGGGTGCGCTGAAAGGCGCGCGCGGCAACTCGGGCGTGATACTTTCGCAGCTTTTCCGCGGCTTTTCCAAAGGTCTCGCGGGGCTTGAAAACGCGCAGCCGCAGGATTTCGCGAGAGCGATACAGGAAGGCGTAGACGCCGCGTATAAAGCGGTTATGAAGCCCAAAGAGGGTACGATACTCACAGTGGCAAGAGAGATGGCCAAAACAGCGCTGCGCGTTGCGGGTACAGGCGGCAACATTTTTATGCTCATGGATGCGGTGCTGGAACAGGGCGCACAAACTTTGAAAAAAACGCCCGATATGCTTCCCGTGCTCAAAGAAGCGGGCGTGGTGGACGCGGGCGGCAACGGGCTGCTCATCATATTCCGCGGATTTAAAATGGCGCTGGACGGCGAAAGCATTACGGATAACTTGACCATAGAACCTGAAACCGCGGCTGATTTTACGTCCATCAGCAACGAAAATATTGAATTCGGGTATTGCACCGAATTTTTTATTAAGAACCTGTATGATACCGTGCGTCAGGAGGATATCGACCGTTTCCGCGAGAAGCTCATGCACATCGGCGACTGCGTACTCGTTGTGGGCGATCTCCAGCTTGTCAAGGTGCATGTGCATACCAACGTGCCGGGCAAGGCGTTGCAGTTCGCGCTGCGTTTCGGCGAGCTGTCGCGCATCAAAATCGATAATATGCGCGAGCAGCATACGGAGCTGGAAACTAACCAGACAACCAAGGAAAAGAAAAAGATGGCGGTGGTATCCATCGCGTCGGGCAAAGGATTTATCAATATATTCAAAGAATTCATGGTAGACGAGATTGTCGAGGGCGGGCAGTCGATGAACCCGTCGGCCGAAGCGATATCCCAAGCGATCGAAAATGCGCCTTCGGACAATGTATTCGTTTTTCCGAACAACAAAAATATTATACTTGCGGCGAGACAGGCGGCCGATTTCTCCAATAAAAATGTGCATGTGATACCGACAAGCTCCTTTCCGGAGGGGATTACCGGCATGCTCGCCTACAATCCCGATCTCGATTTCGAGGAGAACGCGGTGCGCATGGAAAAAGCGATCACTACCGTCAAAACCGGCCAGATCACGAGCGCTGTGCGCGAATCCAAACTGAACGGCGAAACCATAAGAAAAGGTGAAATTATCGGGATACAGGACGGAGACGTTACCTGCCATTCGGGAGATATATTTCTGACATGTGAAAAATTGCTGGACGGCATGGTTTCGGAAGAAGACAGCATCATCACGATATTTTATGGGGCGGACGTCGGCGAAGAGCTTGCGAGAAAGATTGCAGATATGGTACAGCAGCGCTATCAGGATTATGATGTCGAGCTGCAATTCGGCGGGCAGCCGATCTATTCGTTCGTTTTCGCGGTGGAATGATACATCTAAGCGACGCGGTCGGCAACGCAAAGGGTATCGGCGATAAAAAGGCAAGGCTGCTTCATAAGCTGGGCATAGAGACAATCCGCGACCTGCTGTATTACGCCC
>CAYNFL010000011.1:14585-17993 GCA_964396465.1 uncultured Christensenellaceae bacterium | reverse complement strand
CCCGCGACTTCGACCTTGGCAAGGTCGCACTCTACCACTGAGTCACTCCCGCATAAGCCAAGTGGGCATGGTGCGGGCGAAGAGACTTGAACTCCCACGCCGCTAGGGCACCAGATCCTAAGTCTGGCGCGTCTGCCAATTCCGCCACGCCCGCGCAATGCCTTTACTGGCCGCCAAATTTGGCACTTTGGTATTCTAGCATCCTGAGCATTAATAGTCAATATCAACATGCGGCACGTCAGCAATTTTCATTTTTTATTTTTTCTTAGTAATGTATGATGCCGGTTACACCTTCTTTTTTGATTCATCGCATATAAGTTTTAATCGTTACGAGCGCAGTTGCAATTCGCACGTCGGCGGGTGTATGCTTCAGATGCATATATATTCTTTTATGTTGGAGGTTGATACTTGTCGAAAGGAATATCGTGATGACGATACTGTATTTTTCCGCGACGGGAAACTGCCTGTCAGTTGCGAAGTTTCTCGGCGGAACACTCAAATCGATTCCGCAGCTTGAAAGAACCGGAAAATATGAAATTCAAGACGATGTCATCGGAATCGTATCGCCTGTCTATAATCTTACGCTTCCGCTTTTGGTGAAACGCTACCTGATAAAAGCGGAACTTAAAGCAGATTATATTTTTGGTATACTGACATACGGCTTTATCAGCGGAACGTCGGCGGAAAAGCTGGCGCGCGTTTTATCTGCAAATGGCAATACGCTGCATTACGCCGCCCATCTGTTGATGGCGGATACCTATCTGCCTGTTTTTGATATGAAAAAGGAAATCGCGAAGCTGCCTGGAAAGAGGGTTGAAGCGCGGCTTGCGCAAATTGGACAGGATATCGAAAACCGCAATCACCGGATTCCGCGCAGGAATATATTCTGGCGTATTCTATCCGCACTGATGAGTAACAAAATGGAATCAAAGACGGGCATTCGTGGGATCAACAATACCGATCGCAAATACATCGTTTCGCAGCGATGCACGGGATGCAAAACCTGCGAGCGCATCTGCCCGGTATCGAACATCACCGTTGACGACCAGCCGGTATTTCTTCATCGCTGCGAGTCGTGCTTTTCGTGTATACAAAACTGCCCGGCAGGTGCGATTGATTTAAAGGGCCAACGAAGCGAAGCGAGGTTCCGAAATTCCGGCGTATCTTTAAAAGAGCTGATACAAGCGAACGGGCGATGAACCAGCGGCAATAAAAAAGGCTTGTTCGTATAACCAAGCCTCTTGATTTAATCATTGTTTACGCGTCTTTACCGCAGCACTTTTTATACTTCTTGCCGCTGCCACACGGGCACGGATCGTTTCTCCCCGTTTTATTGGACACGGCTTGCTTATCCAGCCGCCATTGTTTTTGTATTTCCTTACGCTTCTCTTCTGAAAAAATATCGTCCCACTCGGGCAGCGTATAGAGCCATCTTGCCTTGGCTTCCAGCATGTTGTAGTACAGCTTATCAAAATCGACCGCGAGCGTGATCTTCGTGCTTTCCTTGAATTTTTCAATGTCATAGCCCTTTTTCAGGCTTTCGTTAATGCCGTCCATGAAGCCCGTAAAAACCACGCACTCCATATCGAACCCCGCAGCGAGTTCGGACAGCATCCCTTCGAAATAATCTTCCTTTCGCGCGAGTATCTTTTTATAGGCTTCCTTCTCGATATCGAAGTATCCGTCCCAGAACTGCTGATATTCTTTGTCGGAGCGTTCGGCCTCGCCAAGCTCTTTCCACTGGCTGAATAAGCTCAAATGTATCCCCCCTGTTATGCCAATCCGGCTTTGATTTCTCTGATGAACTCCTCAGTGTTCACGCTTCTCTTATCCTCCAATTCGCTCAGCGCATAGAGATCTTTCGTCATAACACCGTTTTCGATTATTTTTATCGCCACCTTCTCCAGCTTGTCCGAAAATGCCATGAGCGCTTCGTTGCCGTCAATTTCGCCGCGCTTCTTCAGCGCGCCTGTCCACGCGAAAAGCGTCGCCATGCAATTCGTGGAGGTTTCCTCCCCTTTAAGGTGCTTGTAATAGTGCTTCGTTACGGTGCCGTGCGCCGCCTCGTATTCGTAGCAGCCATACGGCGATACGAGCACGGACGTCATCATCGCGAGGCTGCCGTACGCTGTCGCGATCATATCCGACAGCACGTCGCCGTCGTAGTTCATGAGCGCCCATACAAAGCCGCCGCTGCTGCGAACCACTCGCGAAACCGCGTCGTCGATGAGCGTATAGAAATATTCGATGCCCGCGGCCTCAAACTTATCGCGGTACTGCGCCTCGTACATCTCCTGAAAAATGTCCTTGAAGCGGTGATGATAGAGCTTGGATATCGTATCCTTTGATGAAAACCACAGGCTCTGCTTCACACCCAGCGCATATTCAAAACAGCTCTTTGCGAAGCTCTCAATGCTGCGCGTGGTGTTAAACATGCCGCGCACCACGCCGCCCTGCGCGTCAAACACCGCAATCTGCTTTCTTTCCACCGTGCCGTCGCGGCGCGTGATAACCAGCTCCGCCGTGCCCTCGCCGTCCACAACCGCTTCCTGCGCGTTGTATATGTCGCCGAAAGCGTGCCGCGCGATCGTGATCGGTTTCTCCCACATACGCACGGAGGGCGATATACCCTTTACGAGTATGGGCGCGCGGAACACGGTGCCGTCGAGCATTTCGCGGATCGTACCATTGGGGCTGCGCCACATCTTCTTTAAGTCATACTCCGCAACGCGCTGCGCGTTAGGCGTAATCGTCGCGCATTTGACGCCGACGCCATATTTCGTAATCGCGTTTGCGGCGTCCGCCGTCACCTGATCGTCCGACGCGTCGCGCTCGGTTAAGCTTAGGTCGTAATATTCGGTGTTCAGATCGATATAAGGCTCTAAAAGATAGTCCTTGATCATCTTCCACAGTATGCGCGTCATCTCATCGCCGTCTATTTCAACCAGCGGAACCGGCATTTGTATTTTGGCCATTCAATTCTCCCAAACGTAAAATATGCATCCGCCGTCGCGAATGTACGCGTAACATTCTAAATCATACAGCATAAAAACACAAGAAAAGAATAAAAAAGAACGGCTTGATCCGGCACAGGTAAACAAGAAACCAGACTACGCGCCATTGGCCGTTCCCGGCGTCGGGCTGTCCGTGGTTTGCCACTTTCCATCCCGACGCGCGTAAGACGCGTTATCGGGCATCTCCGGAAGCGTAACGGAATCGACAATGTTGCCCGCGGCAGAAAGTATGAGCCGATCCCCCTTGGCGCTTAACTTGAACGAGACGTGAAGGCTGTCTCCGTGCTTTCGGGACTTTCCCGAGAGGTATACCACCATATAGCCGTGCGGTTCCAGCGCAACATCGGGGAATTCCCACATGTCCGGCTTCCCTTCGTCATCCGTAAGCGAGAAA
>CAYNFL010000011.1:9589-14575 GCA_964396465.1 uncultured Christensenellaceae bacterium | reverse complement strand
TACCGCTTCGTCCGAAGGATTGTAAAGCTCCACCCAATCGCTGCTGCTGCCCGTATCGTCCAACACTGCGCCTTTGTTCCCCGACATCGCTTCGTTGATTACGACGGCGCTTTCCGCGGCGCTGAGTTTCCCCGGCTGCTCACCCTGCCAAATGAACACGATCATCCCTGCCGTAGCGGCGGTAATCAGCACTAACGCCACAATGGTAACCAGCCTTTTCATACGCGCACTCCCTCCCTTGGCCTCGCCACCTTTATTTTATGCGCGATTTCTAAAAAACATAAACTCCAAGTAAATGTGTTTGCGTAATGATTAGCTAAGATTTTACAGGCAGGCAACATTGACGCGGCAGGTCATCCCACAGCGTCCTCCAGCATTTGTATCTGCTCCGCAGTCAGCTGGAAATGCGCTTTGAGGCTGTCTACCACCGCCCGGCCGCGGTTTTTGGCAAAGCTCTTCAAACCGTTTACCCCGGCTTCCCAGTCCGCCAGCGCAGGCCGCTCGTTGCTCCAGCGCGCGTATTCCGCCTCCACTTCGCCGCGTATCAGCCCGGCGGCCTCGTCTATCGCCGCGGTCATGCGTTCTGTGTTGTAAATGTTCTTCAATGCCCACGCGAAGCGCTCGATGAACCTGTTGCGCCAATCCGCGTTTTTGAGCAAGGCATTGAAAATATCGGAACCCGAAGTGCCCGGATCCATGCGCAGCGCAAGCGCATCGAAGGAATAGAATGCGATATCGAGATCCTGATAGATCTGCCTCCACTTTCCGCCCGGCACTTGGTAATACTGCATGTTGCCCGGGTCGTTATTGGCGATATAGATCTCATTGATCATTAAATCCATATAGCTGTCGGTATCGAGCCGCTCCGCCACCCAGTCGTAGTTCTCCTGTATCGACAGGTCATGCGAGATATAGTTATATATTTCCGCGTATCCTTCGTACGAGCCGCTGCTGGTCAAATCCTGCCGCATCCCCTTGGCAACGTTGATGCTGTCGACGGCGGCCGAGTCGGTTATATCCTCATATTGCGCCACCATATGCTTGTTGCGCTTCTCCATCATAAAGTATATGCCCCAATATTTTCCATCGATATATACTACGCAGGGCTTTGCGGCTTGCGTTATCACGTTCATCTGCCCATCCACCAACCCCAGCGCGACATATGTGTTCAGCTTGGTAACCATGCCGCCCTCGCGTCCGGTCGTGCGCAGTATGAGCGACTTGTATTCGGTGTAGTCGCGGTTATCGAAGAACGGGTACGCCATCGTACTCTCGCCGTATTGGCTGCGCGCGTGTATCGCGAGCGATTTCTGTTCCTTAAGCTGCAGCGTCATACCGCCTGTCATCGTTAAGCCGATGTTTTGCTGGAACACGCGCTGTCCGCTCTCGTCGAACAGCTCGAAAGAAGACGGCACTTCGGTTACCTTGTCATTGTTCGTATAGATGCCCGTCGCCGGGTCGAACAGCTTGGCGTATTCGGTGGCAATCGAAACGACCGGCAGCGTGTGCGACGTGCCGATCAGGTAAGTGGCGGTGGCCGTACCGCTGGGGATACAGTCCGCCTTGAAAGCGCGCGCGCGTATCGGCTCTGTGCTGCCTACCGTAATCGGCCCCGTGTATTTTTGAGCGCTTTCGGAAGGCATGGTACCGTCGGTGGTATAGTAAATATCGCATCCGTCGGAAGCGGTGAGCGTGAGCTCCACCGCGCCGTCATACTTTCCGGGGCTTTGGCTGAACTGCACTTCGGCGGCGATGCCCGCCTTCCCTTCGCCGTTGGCCTGCCCGGGCGTAGGCGTTTCAAAATACGATACCGCCGCCGCGCCTTGCGCACGGCCTACCGATATATTTTGCGGCACCTCGCCGATGAAGTACCGGTCGAGAAGCTTTCCTTCCGCGTCGAAAAGCGCGAGCGTGCTCCCGAGGCGGCTCAGCTTGAAGGACGCCTGCATGCTGCCCGCCTGCGCATCGTCCGCGCCCGTCGCGTATACCGTAGCAAACGCGCCCGGCTGCAGCGTAACATCCGGAAATTTGAATTTGACGGGATTTCCGGCGTCGTCCGTCAGCCCGCAGCCCGCGAGGTTTACGGCTTGCGCGCCCCTGTTTTCAATTTCGATATAATCGCTGCTCGCGCCCGTTTCGTCAAAGTCGATGCGGTTGTTGGAGCACAGCACCTCCGATATCACGATGTCGCCGGGTGTAAACGCATTGCTCTGTATAAAAGATGCAAAGCCCTCTTCCGTGTTGGGGTACCCGGGCGTGGGCAAACACGTGAGCGCCCAATCATCCGCCGATGCGCCGGAAACACCGCTGCGTGCGTAAGACCAATCCGAGGGCATCTCTTGCGCCGATACGCTGTCCATCACCCTGCCCCTCGTATCGGAGAGCGTGACCGACATATTGTAGGACGACAGCTTGAAGTCCGCCTGCAATGGCCCTTCCCCGCCGTATTCGGCATACCGCCCCGAACAGAACACCAGCAGCGTTTCTCCTGCGCCCAGTGAAACTTCCTGCGGAAAGCGCCATTTTAGCGGATCGCTGACGTCATCCGACAGCCCGCAGCCGCTCAAATCGTACGCTTCTGTTCCATTGTTAGTGATCTCCACCCAATCGCTATACGCGCCTTTCGCGTCTGTTATCGTTATCGCGTTGGATGCCATCACTTCCGTAATAAGCAGCGGCGAACCCTCCACCGTCATGCTTTGCTTAAAAGCCAAATAACCCGCTTCACTGTTCTCATACCCCGGCGATATGGCGTCCGTCTGCGCCCATGCGCCGCCGCTTAACGCGTAGGACGCATTTTCGGGCAGCGCCGGGATGGGGACGGAATCCGTCTTGTTGCCCGACGCGTCGGACAATACCAGCGTTTCGCCCGCGGAACTGAGCTTGAAAGCGCCGTGCAGTACGCCGTTTTCAACGTCGTTCTTCGCGTTCCCTGTAAGAAACACGACGAAATAGCCGTGCGCTTCTATTTTAAGCTGCGGAATGATCCATTTTTCAGGCTGCGTCTCGTCGTCCGAAAGCATATAGCGGCCGATATCGACGGCGTGGTCGGATGTATTGTAAAGCTCTACCCAGTCGCTGTTGTTGCCCTCATCGTCGGGGTATACGCCCTTGTTGTTCGTCATGACCTCGCTGATGACAACATCGCCCGCAGCCGCCGCGGAGGGCGTCCCGCCCGCGCCTGTGCTTGATTCAACCAGCGGATATATCAGTATCAATGCCGCGATAATCGCTGCCGCGACCAGTATCGAAATCAATTTTTTCATAACGTAATTATTTGACCTCTGTCGTTTTTTGCAGCTTGATTGTACCACATAATAAAAAAGATTGCCACGCGGCAACCTTTTCGCAAATGTAAATTTTTATATTTGATTGTCGCGCCTGTATCCGCTCAGCATAGGATACGCGCACATCTACTTTCTGTCGAAATACGGGCTTTTGGACGCCGCCGCAAGCGGCATCCCCATGATGATCGCCACTTCGGCTCCCAGCAATCCCATTTCCCTTGCCGCGTAGCCCACCGAATACATCACACGGTTGTCGAGGCGCATATCCGCCGCTTTGCTCACCGCGCTGCCCATCGCCAGCCCTAAGTCGTGCGAGTTGAACATGCAGGGCGCGTCGGGATGGTGCTGTTCCCTGTGGGCGCAGTTGCCGAACCCGCACAGCCCGCATGCTTTAAGCCCCATCGATTTTATCTTTGTGCCGATCAATATCAACGCCTGTGAAGCGCGCAGGTTGTTCGCGTCGCGTCCAAAGAACGCGGATACCCTGCCTTCCGCGACAAGGCTGTCCATCTTCTGCGCGATCATTTCGAGCTCCTCGCCGTACACGACGGCGATGACAAGGGTATCGACACCCTTCGCCTTGGGCGCGGTCCGCGCCGCGTTCGCGATCTGAAACGCCGCAGCCACCACCGCGTTCTCCGCTATTTCCTGCTGAAATACCATTGCCATATCCGAATATCTCCTTCAGTAAAATTTCCATAAGAACGGGCGGCCAATGGCCGCCCCTAAAGTTTTATTTAATAACTCCGCGTTATTCCTCTTCTTCTTCCTTCTTGTGTGCCGCAATGACCTTTTCCGCGAGGTTGCCCGGCAGCTCCTCATAACGCTCAAAAGTCATTGTAAACGAACCGCGCGCCTGAGACATGGAGCGCAGATCGGTCGCGTACTTGAACACCTCGGCAAGCGGAACCTCCGCGACAACCTGCTGCTGCCCGCCGCCTTGCGGGTTCATGCCAAGTATCCGTCCGCGGCGGCGGTTGATGTCGCCGATGACATCGCCCATGTATTCGTCGGGTATTGTAACCTCGAGCCGGTAGATCGGCTCAAGCAGCGCGGGGTTTGCTTCTGCGCAGCCCTGCTTATACGCGAGGCTCGCAGCCACCTTGAACGCCATTTCGGATGAGTCCACCGGGTGGGACGATCCGTCGAACAGCGTCGCGCGCAGCTTCACCATCGGGTAACCCGCAAGCACGCCCTTGACGATGCTTTCACGCAATCCCTTTTCTACGGCGGGGATGTATTGCCGCGGCACCGCGCCGCCCACCACTTTATCGACAAACTCGAAGTTTTCGTCGGAATCGAGTATGGGCTCGAATTCGATATGCACATCGCCGAACTGGCCGTGGCCGCCCGACTGTTTTTTATGCCGTCCGTGAGATTGCACCTTTTTGCGGATCGTCTCGCGGTAGGGTATCAGCGGATCGCTCAATTGCGCTTCCACGCCGAATTTATTCATCAGCCGCTTGCAGATGACCTCAAGATGCAGCTCGCCAAGGCCGCTTACAAGCGTATCGGGCGTTTCGGACTGCTTGACCATACGGAACGAGGGGTCTTCCTCCTCCAGCCGGTGCAGCCCCGCAAACACCTTTTCCTCCTCGCCCTGCTTTTTTGCCGTCACGGCAAGTGAGATGCACGGTGCGGGGAACTCAACCTCGGGAAATACCACCGGCTTCGCTTCGTCGCACAGCGTGGAACCGGT
>CAYNFL010000011.1:1468-9570 GCA_964396465.1 uncultured Christensenellaceae bacterium | reverse complement strand
AATACTGCAGCTTGCCCAGCGCGCCGATGTCCCCGGAAGCAAGTTTATCCACGTTGATTTGCTTCTTTCCGAACAACTGATAAATCTGGCCGAACTTTTCGGATTTGCCGGTGTTGCCGTTTTTAATCGCCTGCCCGGCGGAGAGCTCTCCGCCCAGTATTTTGAATATCGACAGCTTGCCGATAAAAGGATCCGCGATGGTTTTATAGACCTGCGCCGCAAACGGCTGCGCCGCGTCCGCTTTGTACGTGACCTCCTCGCCCTTGGGCGTTTTGCCCTTCACGCTGATGACCTGATTCGGCGCGGGCATGAACGCAACGATATTGTCCATAAGCAGCGACACGCCAAGGTTCGGCGCGCCCGCTGCCACGAACACCGGCACGACGTCTCCCTGCGCGATGCCCGATTTGAGCCCTTTCAAAATATCCTCTTTCGTGAGCTCCGCGCCTTCGAAATATCTCTCCATGAGCGCTTCGTCATTTTCAGCCGCGTTCTCGATGACCGCTTCGCGGATGGAGGATGCCTTATCGCTTAAATCGGCGGGTACCGGAACTTCCTTTACCGCCTTGCCGTCAAACGCGTACGCTTTCATATCCAGCACATCGACGATACCCTTAAAATTGAGCCCCTGCCCCATCGGGAGCTGCATCACCGTAATTTTTGTGCCGTATTTATTTTTAATGCTCTCGAGAGCCTTGTCAAAATCCACATGTTCCTTATCCATCTGCCCAATTACAAACGCTCTGGCGATACCCGCTTTCTCGCAGGCGTCCCACGCTTTTTCCGCGCCTACGTTAAGCCCGCCAAGCCCGCTCACGAGTATGAGCGCGCTGTCGGCGAGGTAATAACCCGAAGTCGCGTCGCCGATAAAATCAAAATATCCGGGGGTATCCACGAGATTAATTTTCGCGCCCTTCCACTCGACAGACGCCACCGCAGTACTGATTGAAATATGTCTCTTGGTTTCCTCGGGATCAAAGTCCATCACGGTGTTTCCGTCTTCCGTCCTGCCTTGCCTGTCAATCGCGCCGCTTAAAAACAGCATCGCTTCTGCCAGCGTTGTCTTGCCTTCCCCGCCATGCCCCGCAAGCACAACATTTCTTAAGTCGTCCGTCTTGTAAAATTTCATATACACCCTCCAACAAATGCAACCAGCAGCCTTCTTACTGATTTTCAGTCTATTTTATCAGATCGTTTATAAAAAATAAATAGATTTTTCCCGTTTGCTCTTTAAATCGTCATTAAACTATGGCATAATACGTTATTGAATAAACGAAGGAGTCCGTTATGAGCGATTATAATGAAAATCCGGAAAGCCCCGAAGCGAAAGATGAACCGGTACAAAAGAAAAAGTTGACGGATATGCAGCTTCGGTATGCGCAGATTGCCGCGGGTATCGTATGCGCCGCCGCAATGGTGCTTTCATTGTTGTTTGTATCCGTTCTTTTTTCCGATGTAGATAAGAACAGTTCCGGCGGCAGCCTCATCAGCTTTTTATGGGTTATCGTATTCCTAGCCATTACTTTTGGACGCAGAAGTATTGAAAACAAATACCGCCTGCGCCTCAACCTATTCGGTCTTTTGCTGCTGGACGGTATCGCCGGCGGTATACTGATCTATTTTATCATCATGCCCTTCACGATTGATCAGACGATCAAGCTTATTATCATCATTGGCGGTACATTGTTGCTGCTGGGTCTCGGGGTGCTTATGCCGTACCTGCGCTACCGCAAGCGCGTGGAGAACGGCACGCTGCCGCCCATACGCCTGCCTGAAAAAACGGAAGACGAGAATTCAGAAATTGCGCAGAACGAAGGCCGCACGACGCGGGATGACAAGATTGCCGAAATGATGCGCGAAATTGAAGAGCGGGAAAACAAAGGAGAAAAATAGCCTCCTCAAAGCATAAAAGCTGGCATCGTTCGCCAGCTTTTTTATTTTTAACCATCATCGTTTCTTATCCGATCGGAACCTGTTCCATCGTACAATACGCAAGTATATCCTGCTCGGCAAACGATACGGGAAGCTGCGCATGCAGCGCAGCGTCACCCTGCGCCCAGTACACGTTGACCGCGGTTGTATCCGCCGCTGCCATTTCTCCATTCTCATTGAACCGCGCTTGCGCCGACCAGAAGTAATCTTCACTGTGGCTGAATGAATGGGCAAGGTTATCGCTGCCTAGCATGGTCTGTTCGCTCCAGTTCTGAATATCTTCCGGCGTCCGCGCAATATACCATTCGTAAATCAGCGTTTCGGATGAATCCGCCTCAAGCCCGTATACCCAGCGCAGCGAATCGCCGCTCAATTCTATCTGAACGAGCTGCGCGCCTTCGGGCAGCGACGCGGGGCGGTAATAAACTGCGATGCCGCGTGTTTTACCGGCTTCCTCTTGCAACGCGCTTAAAAGCTCTTCCTCGCTGGAATAAACATCGCAGGGCGTGCAAATTGCCACCATATCGTCTGAAGCCGCTTCGCTGCTTTCCATCACGCCCGAATCCTCAGCGCTTTTAATGCCCCATTCTCTCGCAGCCGCCGATTCCGTCATACCCGAACCGTCTTGCGCTCCTTCAAGCGCCATATCCGCTTGCGCGTCGTATGCTTTCTGTTCCGCTGCGATTTCATTCACAGCGCCGGGCTGCTGCGTCATCTGCGGCGAGAAAACAACAAGCAGCGCGATTACCGCAGCCGCGGCTACGGATGCGTACGCGTATACAGGGATACGGCGGCGTCTCGCCTTCTTTACCGCCGAGGCAGCCAAACCCGCGGGCGGTTCCGCCTCTGCCATATTGCCGAGCGCTTGCTTCAAGCGCAATGCCTCATCGAGCGCCTTCCCGCATCTTTGGCACGCGGAAGCGTGACGGAGCAATTGCTGCTTATCGGCTTCATTCAGCGTGCCGTCAACAAACAGATCGATTTTTTCATTGAATTCGTTGCAGTCCATACCGCCACCACACCCTTGTTCCGTCAACATTTCAATGCTAAGACGCGGCGCAAACCGATTTTGTTCCAAACCGCCATAATAAAATAATTATAAATCAAAAACCGTGTCTGTACAATCAAAAAACAGCGCGGCCACCTATTTGTTTATTATTTTCTAAATATACTCTTGAGAAGGCAGCATTCTTAAACCGCGATCAGATCAAGCTTCCCCGTCATATCATAGATTTCTTTGATGGTATCGGGAGCGTTGCCGTTTCCAAGCCAAAGTTCCGACGCCGCCTTCGGCACGATCAGCGGCATGCGGTGATGAATCTGCTGCATGTCTGCATTCGCGGGCGCGGTGATGATCACGAAGTGTTCGCCCGCCTTTCCTTTATCAGCGAACCGGCCGTAAAGCCCCGCGAGATAAAAAAACCGCGCACCTTCCGGCCTTATCAGAAATTTTGTCTTGCGCTTTCCCTCAGTTTTCCACTCGAAAAAGCCCGTGCAAGGTACGAGGCACCTGCCGCCATTTAAGCTTTGTGCAAACAGCGGCTTTTCTGCAACCGTCTCGCTGCGCGCGTTGATGAGCAGCTTTCCGCCGACGGGATAACCCCAGTTCATCGCGTCCGAAATTGCGCCGCCCGGCCGCTGCGCGACCACCGCCGCGCGCTCCGATGGAAACACCTCGCCCGTCTTCACAACCGCAGCCGGGTCGTCGCCCAGCCTTTTCGCGACCTCCTCGAGTATTCTGCGCGCTTCGTATATTTCGTCGATATCACTGAATGCGTACCTGCCGCACATGGCGCGCCCCCTCTGATCATAATATTATACATTTTATATCGCGTTACTGCACAAACCTGTAATATCGTTATTTTACTGATGAATATTTCATAAAGTTTTCCCAGTGTTCGGTCAACAGCGACTTTTTTACATCGTCATATACTTCTATTATTTTGTATTCGCCTCTGGTCTCATTTTGATCTATTGTTACGCTTAGAATGACACATCGCGCAACCGCTTCCCATTTCCCATTAACCAAATCGATGGGTGAATTAATAGGATATATCCGTATCCCGTGTTTTACAAAATTTCCAACGAAACCTGCCGATAACTCATTATCATTGATCTCCAATAACTTAAGTATCCAATTAAACTCAATCTGAAACCCCAAGAAACACCACTCCCCTTTAAACGCTTACGATTTCATTCCGTCTGTAATAATTTTCGCCACGGATTGAACATCCAATCGATTTTGCGATGTCAAGTATTTTTGATCCCACCGTTTTAACGATTACCAGCGCGTGACCTTTTTTATTTTCCTTTAACGCTTTTGCGGCTTTCGTAATGTCTCCTATCAATACATCCGAATCGTCATTATATTCAGAAGCTTTTAAATATGCTTTTATTTTCTCAAGTTCTTTCATTAATGCAGATGAATCAATATTTGTCTCGCTGATATGCACCTGGTTTATCGTGGAGTTTTGACCGGCATTTGGCCCTTGATTCCCCGCCTGTTGCGCATTATATTGGTCTCCCATGCTGTAACCTCCATTTGTAAAGTTTTGAATCGTTGCGTTTTCAATGATCGCAGTTTTGCTTTTTCCCTGAGCATTGAGTATTTGCTCAGTTTTTATTGTTTTGTAGTAATTCTCTATCAATGCCTTTATTCTTTGTTCAACAATTGTCTGATTATGAAGCCCATCTTCAGGATCGGCGCTTAGAATTGAAGGGCTTGGATTTACTTCGTTATAATATGTATTATACGGCAGTACAGAACGTTCAAGATACGATACCAACGGTATATCAGTCAGCCTGAATATCACCAATTGGCATATGTTGATATATGGATACAGCACAACGGGAAAACGGTTATGATTGATAATCTGCAAAGGCATTGCACCACAGAAGCCCGGATTTATATAGCTGCCTGTACAGTGAACGGAAATTCCCAGCCTTGCAACTCTGCTGCGTCCTTCGACTCTTGCACTGAAGTTATCACCTATCGCCAGTTGTTCATATATCTGCCCAAATATTACTTCATTAGGCTGAACAATAAATGATTCACCATCATCCAAAAACTCATTTTTTAAATGCATTTCCGGATTGATCGTGTCTCTGATATCATAGCATTCAATATTATCTTTAAATCTTGTAATTCTGTTTCCCAGACGCAAATCAACTGATGCTGGCTGTATTTGTTCTTTCTTGAATGGATAGCGGGGAACGGTGCCTGCAAAAATCAATTCGCCGGTACTGATTGCCCTAAGAATATCTTTATCACACAGCTGCAATATGCCACCTCCAACAACTGTACTATTCAATATACCAGGCTTTGATATCCTTTAATGCAAAAGTCCTGTCAGCTTCTTTTTCTATATCATAAGCCAACATTAGCCACTGGTTTTCTTCGTGCCACTTATTATGTCCGAAAAAAATGTTTCCGGGTACAATTTTTCTGACGCCTGTTCGCCCTTTATAGTTGGTATATACGATCGTAACCGTTTTCTCCTGTTCCATAATTATGCCTTTCCGTTTTTTATTCGTTCCATTAACCGGTTTATGCATGCAATAAAAAGGCTGAAGCTGGTGATTATTATACTAATTTATAACATAAACGCATAGCATTCATCAAGTACATTATTCTTTTAACAACCATTATTCCGCTTTGAAATTTTTCAGAATCTCTTGAAAGCGCTGCGGATTAAATCCGGGCTTGGAAGCAAAATATGCAACATGGCCTTGTGCTCCGCCTTTTCTGCGCAGCTTCTGTTTAATAAGCAGATCCTCAAGGTGGCGCACCGTACCGTGCCGCCCGTCAAATATGGGGCAATCGATTTGAAACGAACGGTCGATATAGCTTTTCACGTGCTTCTCGATAAACGAATAGTGTGTGCAGCCGAGCACCGCCGCGTCAATACTCGTACCGCGCAGAAACGCCAGCTTTTGCGCGAGATAAGCGTTTATGCTTTCTTCATCGTCGCGCCCCTCCTCGATAAGCTCCACGAGGCCGCCGCAGCCCACGCTGACCACACTGTCCCCCGCTCCCAACCTTTCGATGAGGCTAAGGTAGCGCGCCTGCGATACGGTTGCGGGCGTGGCGAGCACGAGGACTTTGCCGCCTTTCAGCGCAGAGAGCGCTGGCTTTACCGCAGGTTCCATACTGACCACCGGCAGACTGAACCGTTCGCGCATCATCTGTATCGCCGCGCTCGTCGCGGTGTTACACGCGACGACGATCGCTTTGACGCCTTTAGAATATAAAAACGCGCCCGCTTCCAGCGAAAACGCCTTGATCTCCTCTTCGGTCTTCTCGCCATACGGCGCGTTTAAGTTGTCTCCGTAATAGACATAATTTTCGTCCGGCATCAGCGCAACCGCCGTTTTCAGTACGCTGAGCCCACCCACGCCCGAATCAAAAAAACCGACCGGCTTTTCGTTGTTCAGCGCAATTTCTTCCGCGTTTATCATAGCCTGATTATACATGACTGTGAATTGTGTTTCAATACCTTAAAGGGCAAGGCGGCTCCCCGATTGAGATTACGCGGTATGCTTGACATGCCTGCGTATTTTCGTTACCATTACGATAAAGCAACACGATAAGGACGGGCTTATGGAATTTCGCAAGACGATTCAATATACCCTTGAAGACTATATCGCGTTTAACTTTTTCCATCTGAAATCGCGGCTGATATGGATGCCGGTGCTGCTCGTCATCGTTTTTCCCGCGATCATGCTCGCCTTTGATCTGCTTCAGGGGGATACCGCGTGGTTCATGATGCTGATTGCGACGCTCGTCATTGCCGTCGTGCTCGCGGTGCTGATGACGCTGATCAACGTTTTCTCGATAAGGCATGCCGCAAAAAAGCAGTTTCAGTCCAGCAAGGCTATGCAGGCGCAGAGCGGTATTGTTATCGACGGCAGCGGCATACAGGAGAGCAGTGAGTATGGCAGCAGCGTGGTCAAATGGGAAGACGTACTAAAGGCCGCGGAGTCCGTTACCGCCGTCTACATATACTTTTCGCATCTGCAGGCGGTTCTGATCCCCAAGCGCCTGATCACGCCGGATGAGGACGAAGCGCTGCGTGGGCTGGTTAAGGATCACCTGCCGCAAAAAAAAAACAAGATCAGGCAAAACAGCAAATAGGAGTTTGCTCCGCTGATCATTTTCAAATCAAAGTTCATTCAATGAATTCATGATTCAATAACCCACAGCTTTTTTATTCGCTTAAGCACCGCCGACGTTGATTACGCGCGATAGCGCTAGCGCGATGTATGCTGCCGATTTTTTCGCCTGCTCAAGCGTATTGGCGTTATGCCCGACCTCGAGGAGCAGGCACATATCCGAAACCTGTTGGTTATACCGCCCGGATTTAACGCGCACGGGTCTTGTTAAGCCCTCGCAAATATCCTCCATTTCATTTGTGAACGCCTGCGCGAGCTTGTAGTTGGATTCATAATTCGGTTTTTCGCTGCCCTCATAGTTCTCTCCCGTACCCACAACACACATCACGCGCGCGCACGCCTGCCCGTCCACCGTCATACAGTCTTTTTGACCCGCTTCCGGCGGCGGGTAGCCGTTGCCATAGGCGTCTCTGTGCAGGTCGATGAATATCCGCAGCGTGGGATATTGCTGTTGGTAAGAAAGCATCGTGTCCAGCGATCGCGAATAGGAGGTACTCTGCTTGGGCGGCACATGGTCCGTCATGTCGTGGATTACTGTAAATCCATAGCTTTCCAGCTCTTGCTTGAGCATTTCACCGACCGCCGCGACAGAGTACGTATAATCCGTCGTTTGGTACTGGCCCGCGTTATACATCGTTTCATCCGTTTCAAAGTACGCCTCGCGCGTGTGGGTGTGGTAGATCAGTACCTGCGGCCCTTCTGCGCCTACCGAATATTTCTGCTGCGCCTCGCCCGAGAACCGCAGTATCTCCATCTTGACATCTTCGGATATCACATCGAAATTGATCTGCGGCTGCTTTGCGCTTTCGGATTCATCCGGTTCGATCTCATTTAAATTGACGCCGTAGATCACCGGCATTTCCGTGCCGAGTATCAGCCGCGGATCGATGGCGCTGTCCGTAAATATGCTTCCCGTTTGCGCAGCATCGGGCGAAGCGTCGTTCGCGCTGAGCTTAACCGAGCTTATGGCCATGCTCTCCTGTGTCCTGCCGCTGCGA
>CAYNFL010000011.1:0-1458 GCA_964396465.1 uncultured Christensenellaceae bacterium | reverse complement strand
TGTTGCTCCTTTCGTTTCTTTTAGAAAACCTGACCGTTAAAAAAAATGTCGATGCGGTAAGGCACACGACGATGCCCACCCAAAGCGCCGCCCTGAAAAATACTCCCTTTGGCCGCGGCTCGCGATGAGAACTGTATCCGTGCCGCCGCCGTAATCGATAACTGCCGCCTGAATCGTCGTTCATGCCTTCCACCTCGGGATAATCTATGCACGCCGGAAGGCATGTATACATCACAGTGAATATTGGACAATGAAAATGAACAGTGACTAATCTTTACATCATGCCCAACAACGATTCACTATTCTCCGCTTAATGCATATAGCGGCGCGCTTCCTCCAGTGTGATGTGCTCGTGCAGCGCGATGTTGAGCGCGTCGGCGATGATGCGCGCGAGGTCTTCGACCACCTTGTCGATCTCTTTGGGTGTGACGATCATATCCGCGCCCTCCACATCGTTCATGCTGTTTAATAGATGCTCCATGCGCTCTTTAATCGCGGCATCCGTGGGCGCTTTGTCGAGCGCAGCTCCGGCAAGCTCCTGTGCGATCGTGGATGCGTATACCACAAGCGGCACGCCGACCGCGATCACCGGCACGCCCAATGTTTCCCTGTCGATCGCCTTGCGCTTATTGCCGATGCCCGCGCCGGGCGATATGCCCGTATCGGCGATCTGTATCGTCGTGCGGATGCGGTCGATGCTCTGCGACGCGAGCGAATCCACGCAGATGATCAGCGTGGGCTTCATGCGCTCCACAACCCCCTCTATAATCTCTCCTGTCTCAATGCCCGTAATACCCAGCACCCCCGGCGCGAGTGCGCTCACGTTACCGATGCGCGCGTCGATCGCGTCGGGCGCGTACTCGTGGATATGGCGCGTCACGAACACGCCGTCACATACCGCAGGCCCCAGCGCGTCGGGCGTCACCATACGGTTTCCCAAGCCCACGACAAGCACCACGCCTTTCGCCGCTTCACCCGCCATCGCTTTGATCTCTTCCGCGAGCAGCTTTGCGCAGCCTTCGTCGATCGCAGCGTCGCCGCGCGCCAGCTCCGGCGCTTCCAGCGTCACATAGGTTCCCTTCTTTTTGCCGACCGATCGCTCCCCTTCGTCTGTCACGACTTGCACGCGCACGCGCTGCACACCCGGTATCGCTTCACCCTGCTGAACGTCCACGCCCGGTATATTTCCGGCGCTTTGCACCGCTTCCATCGCAAGGTCTGTCCGAATCATCGTGTTCCTCCGCATCAAAGAATGGTATTAGTATTCGCAATACGAGGATAAAAAAACGCGCCATGTGATTTTTCGCACAGCGCGGTAACGTTACAAATCCTTTATACTTTAGTCATTTCACATTCATGTTGCGGCTGCCCGGTTTCACAAGCGGCCATCCTTCATGGCATAGCGGGCATTCGTCCGCGTCCCATGATACGACCTCCATCGACAGCACCGCGGCAAAC
>CAYNFL010000010.1:4944-18254 GCA_964396465.1 uncultured Christensenellaceae bacterium | reverse complement strand
GTTTATTCGGTTTTTATGCATCCCAGGCGTCGGAACCCCTCACGCTTAGGAGGCGACCGCTCTATCCGCCTGAGCTACGGGAACATTTTATTGGATTTTTGCCCTATATCGCATCGGGTTAGGAGGCGAACGCTCTATCCTACTGAGCTACGGGAACATGATATTTGGTTTTACCCGGCTGTACACGCCATGATATTTTACTGATAAACGTGGCAAATGTCAACTTAGTTGCGCAACCCCTGAAGCGGTGATGGAATGCGCCCGCCGCGGCTGATCAGCCGCTCACAGCCGCTTTGCCCTGCGTCCATGATGATCACGCTGCCTAAAAGCCCGCCAAACTCCACGATATCGCCTGCCTTCGCGCCGGGTACGGGGATGATGCGCACGCCCGTCGTTTTGCTGCCCACCATGCCAATGGCAGCCTCGTCCGCGATGATGGCGGAAAGAACGGAAGCGGGTGTATCGCCCGGCACGCCCACCATATCAAGCCCGACGGAACATACGCATGTCATCGCTTCCAGCTTTTCGAGCGAGAGCGCGCCTTTTCTGACGGCATCAATCATTCCCTCGTCTTCGCTCACCGGTATGAAAGCGCCCGAAAGCCCGCCGACGTGAGACGAGGCCATTACGCCTCCTTTTTTAACCGCGTCGTTTAAAAGCGCGAGCGCCGCGGTGGTGCCGTGTATACCGCAGGTATCCACGCCGATTTCCTCCAGTATCCGCGCCACGCTGTCGCCGACAGCCGTCGTGGGCGCAAGCGATAAATCCACGATGCCAAAAGCAACGCCAAGCCGCTGCGACGCTTCCATCGCCACGAGCTGGCCCACGCGCGTCACGCGAAACGCCGTCTTTTTGATCGTCTCCGCCACGACGTCGAACGGCGCGCCCTTGACCTGTTCAAGCGCCGCTTTCACAACGCCCGGGCCGGAAACGCCTACGTTGATCGCGCACTCGGGCTCACCCGCGCCGCAGAACGCCCCCGCCATGAAGGGGTTGTCCTCAATCGCGTTGGCGAATACCACGAGCTTTGCGCAGCCAATGCCGCCCTGCGCGGCGGTTAATTCCGCGGTCTGCTTGATGATGCCTCCCATCTTCGCGACGGCGTCCATGTTGAGCCCGGAACGCGTACTCGCAACGTTGACGAATGCGCACACGCGCTGCGTCTGTGAGAGCGCCGAAGGCAGAGAGTTAAGCAGTATTGAATCGCTTTGCGTTTCGCCCTTGTGTACGAGCGCGCCGAAACCGCCGATGAAATTGACGCCCGTTTCCTTTGCCGCTTCGTCGAGCGCTCGCGCAAATACGGTATAATCCGAAAGGCCGCAACCAGCCGCGATTTCGGCGATGGGTGAAACCGATATGCGTTTGTTGACAATGGGCACGCCGAATTCACGCGCGATGTCGTCTCCGACGCGCACGAGGCTTTTCGCGCAGCGCACAATTTTGGATTTAATACGAGAGCAGCATTGCGCCGCGTCCGCCGAGACGCAGTCGCGAAGCGATATCCCCATCGTGATCGTGCGTACGTCAAGATTTTCGGTTTCAATCATTTTGATCGTGTCGAGCACTTCGTATTTGCTGATCAAAGGCTTTCCTCCCGCTGCGTGGCCTATCCAATTTGACGCGATAATGGCTTTATTATAGCGCAGGAAACAGCGTCGTGCAAACGTCAAAAGGCCAGCATGGCTGAATATATTACGCAAGATTAACATATATGTGAAATAAACGAGATATGCGTTTATAATCGCTTAAAAAGTACGATTTATAATATAGACAAGAAAATGAAAGGCGGTGGTTTTGGTGAAGAAACTGATGGCGGCCGGAATGATATTGCTGTTTATCGCGCTGTATTTCGTCGTAGGTACGGGCGGCATATGAGAAAGCAATAGCAAAGGACGCAACTTAAGTGTTACGTCCTTTTTTTTGTGTTTATTGCATCGTTCCCCGGGGAGTACGGTCTATTTTTCTTTATGCCTGACTCTGGGGATCAGCATGATGCACCACAACCCCGCGAGGCCTACAAGCGCGTAGATGATTCTTGAAACGACGGCAGACTGACCGCCGAATATGGCTGCAACCAGATCGAACTGGAAAAAACCGATCAAGCCCCAATTGACGGCTCCGATAATGACCAGTATCATTGCGACAATATTCAGATAAATCAACTCCTTTCGATTCTATTATTCTCAGAATACGAAGGAGTTATTTAATTTTGTCACTTTTTCTTCTTTGTAATTATTTCAATTTCCAATGTATCGAAGTGCACCGCATCTAAAAAATCGTCCGGGTAGAATACCGTGCGCGAAAAATTACGCACTTCAGCGTTATGCTTCTCGCATACGATCGGCTTGGACAGATCGAACGCGTTGCAAACCGTGATCAGCGCCGCGGTAAAATCCGCTGCTTCCGCGGTAGTTTGCTCCAGTATCACATCCTCGGTTTTAAGCTTGGCCCAATATCTCATGATTTGCATCCGCACAGGCGCACGATCGCGTCCGCGATAATCTGCGCGTTCTTGATGAGCGAATCGATATCGATATATTCGTCGGGGCCGTGCTCCACACTCGGCTGCCCGGGGAAGAGCGGCCCGAACGTTACCGCGTTTTTAAACGCACGCGCGTAGGTTGCGCCGCCGATCGCGAGACAGTATGGATCGTTGCCCGTGTTGTCCTTGTATACTTGCTTGAGCGTGGTGATGAGCTCGCTGTCCTCGGGCACATAGAGCGAATCGAGCGCATGAACGCATTTGTATTCAAAACCGGCAAACTGTTCTTTTATTTTCGCTTCGATATCAGCGCGCGTAGATGATACGGGATAGCGTACGTCGAGGCCGATCTTAAGTACGCCGTTGCTAAGGGACAGCGTACCCAGGTTTAGCGTGAGCTGCCCCGATACCTCGTCTGAAAGATTCAGCCCGATGTTCTCGCCGTGCAGCGTGCAGCCGATTTTTTCCGCGAGTGCGTATACGGCGTTTTCCGCGCTGCCCGCTGCGAGCGGCAGCGTATTTAAATACTGCAGCAGCGCGGTAATGGCGTTGATGCCCTGCTCGGGCCGTGAGCCGTGAGCGCTTTTCCCCCCTGCCACGATGCGAACGTTTCCGTTATAATTTTGGCAGCTCAGCGTTGTGCCGATGGGGCACGCATAGGCGGCGATGCTTTTTTGTATGAGCTCAAACGGCGCGCCGATGACACATGCCGCGCGGTTGGGTACGACGTTGACGCGGGTTCCCGCGTCGATAGCTTGAATCGTTACGCCTGCCGCCTGCGTTGGAGCGCATTTTAATGAAAGCTCGATGTGCATCAGGCCTTTTTCCACATTGATGACGGGGTACTCGCCGTCGGGTGAAAACGCCACATCGGGAATCTGCTCGTGTTGCTTGTAGTAGTCCATATCCGTCCAGGTGGTCTCTTCGTCCGCACCGAATATAAGCCGTACCTTTTTATTGAGCTGCATGCAATTGTCGCTGAGCGCCTTGATCGCGTACAGAGCCGCGACAGCGGGGCCTTTGTTGTCAATTGCGCCGCGGCCATAGATTTTTCCGTCTTTCTCGACGCCTTCAAAAGCGGGCAGCGTCCATTCTTCGCCTTTAGGTACGACATCGACATGGGTTAAAATGCCCAGCATTTCCTCGCTGTCGCCATAGTCCACATAGCAAAGACGCCCGAACAGGTTGACGCAGTCAAGGTCCATACGCTCGGCTTCGCTTTGGACATACATCAGCGCGTCGAATATGCCCTTGCCGTACGGCATGTTGGGCAGCGCGTCGTTTTTAACGCTCTCGATCTTGATAAATCCCTTGAGCGTTTCGATCATTTCCTTTTTATAGGGATCCATTGAAAAGTCCAGCATGGTTTACTCCTGTGGCTAATGATTACCAATTGAAGATATGCAGCAGGTACTGATCGAGCAGCACGAGTGCGCCCAGTATAGCGACATATATCGCGAAGCCCCAGAGGCGCTTTTTGGATATCAGCGCGAGCATGAACCGTATTGCGATGTAACCTGTGACGGCGGCGCATACCACGCCCGCAATCAGCGGTGCCCACTCTATGTTAAGGTTACCGCTTTGCAGCGCATTATACCCGTTAAACATCGACGCCCCGATGATAGCGGGGATGGACATCAGAAACGAGAAACGCGCAACCTTTTGCCGCTCGACGCCGCACGCGAGGCCGCCCGCAATTGTTGAACCGGAACGCGACACGCCGGGGAGCATGCCGACCACCTGCATCATGCCCATCGCAAGCGCGCTGCCCGCCTTTAGCTCTCTGCGGTTGCCCACGCGTTTTGCGATGACCTCAGATAAGGTTAATATCAAGGCCGTCAACAAAAACGCATAACCGAGGTATCCTCCGCCAAACGTATCCTCGATAAAATCCTGAAACAACAGCGCAAACACGACGGCGGGAATGGTCGCGATGATCAGGTACAGCATCGTATGAAAAGGCTTTTTAAAAAGCCCTAATATATCCTTCCACATCACGACGACGACCGCAAGCAGCGTGCCTAAATGCAGCATCGTATCGAAGAATAACAGCTGCGGGTCGGACGCGCCCTCAAGCTGCGCGGTGCCGAAAATCTTTTGCAGAAGCACAAGGTGCCCGCTGCTCGAAACGGGTAAAAATTCCGTTAAGCCCTGAACGATGCCGAGCGCAATCGATTCCAATATACCCATGGTATTATCCTCTCAAATTATTCGCGATGCTATTATACTCAGCAAAGAGAAATTTTGCAAATGAAACGATATGGGATGGGCTTTCATAAAAGAGTTAAAAAGAAGTGATTTGCCGTCTGCGGTACTTCAATGGCGTAAACATGGGTATCCGGAATAAAAAACTCCCGGCTCTTGCCGCCGCAGAAGCCGGGAGAACCAAACGGGTTACTTGCAGTTAACAATACCCCGGTAAGTTTGCAGAAACTTGTTATCGCATCATCGTTTCGGCAAGCTCGGCGAGCTGCACAAACTGCGCGCGGTAGCCGTCCGAATCAATCCCCTTGGCGGCACGCGCACGCTCGATGAGCGCGGGGAAGCTCGCGTCCGCGGCGTAATTCGAGTTCTTAATCAGCAGCGCGAATTCCGCGACCGCCGAGGCGAAACGAAAGTCGTCGTCGGGCTGCGCGGTGTAATCCGCAACTCCCGCGGGCACGGTAATTTTTTGGCTGCTATACTCTCCGGGCTGCTTGTAACGCACTTTGAGGTATAGCCACTCGGCCTCGGGCTTTGCCGCGGCCGTCTCTTCGTTATTCTGAAATACAAGGTCGTCGATGTTGTCTTCATCGTTGCCGCCTATGAGTATGATCTCATAGAACACGGTGACGCAGTGGCCCGCTCCCATCTCGCCCGCGTCCTTTTTGTCGTCATTGAAGTCCTCCGGGTTAAGTATGCGGTTGTCGTACCCCGCGAGGCGGTACTGGCTGACCGCTCTTGGATTGAATTCTACCTGTACCTTCACGTCGTCGGCCATTGCATAGAGCGTACCGCTCATCTCGCTGACGAGCACTTTTTTTGCCTCAAGCAGCGTGTCGATGTAGGTATAGTTGCCATTGCCCTTGTCGGCGAGTGTTTCCATCGTTGTATCCTTTATATTGCCAGTACCAAATCCCAGTACGCTGAGGTAGATACCGCTTTCGCGTTTCTCCTCAATCAGCGCCTCAAGCTCGTCCGTGCTGGAAGGGCCAACGTTGAAATCGCCGTCCGTACAGAGTATCACACGGTTATTGCCGCCATAGATGAAGTTCTTTTCCGCAATATTGTAGGCCAGGTTGATGCCCTCTCCGCCCGCGGTGGAGCCACCCGCGGAGAGCTGCGCGACGGCCGTTTCAATCGCGCCGATATCGCTGCCGCTGCAGCCGTCCAGCACGAGGCCCGACGCGCCTGCGTATACGACGATGGATACGGTATCCTCCTCGCGCAGCGTTTCGGCAAGCATTACCATCGCGTCTTTGACGAGCGGCAGCTTATCGGTGCTTTCCATGGAGCCCGATACGTCGAGCAAAAACACGAGGTTGCTCGCGGGCGCTTCGGAAAGGTCGATCTCGCGTGCCTTCAAGGATACGCGCACAAGGTAGTGCCCGTTGCTCCACGGGCAATCGCTGATCGTAACCCCTGCGCTGATCGGGTCGTCCCCGGCCGGGTTTTCATAGCCGTACTTAAAGTAATTGACGCACTCCTCAACGCGCACCGCGTCCTGCGGCGGCAGCGCGCCATCGGTTAAATAGCGGCGGATGTTGCTGTAAGACGCCGTATCCACGTCGATTGAAAACGTGGAGAGCGGATCCTCATCGGGTGAGTGGAATCCGGTTTCGACGGTTGATCCGTATTCCTCCGCCGAGGTGTCGTACGGCACTTCGGGCGCTTCGTAGCCCTCTGCCGCTGCTTCATATGTGGCGCATAATTCGCCGGAATACGAGTCCTCCGTGGCGGAGCCTCCGCTGCAGCCTGCCGCCGCGAGCACTATGGCCAGCACGACGGCAAGCCCCTGCAACAAGATTTTTGCGGTTTTTCTCATGGGATCGTTCCTCCTTAAAATTATTACGTGTTGATGAACATACCAATAATGCCAGAGGATCAAGCCGCTGCCATCTTATTCCGGCGATGTTGAAACGTCAACGGGTATCCAGCAAATGTAATTCAATTGTTGGCAGTATGCAAAACGGCGTTAACAAACGCAACGCCGTATACAAAGATATGTAAAATCTGTTATGAAATGATGACAGTAATGTTTAATCCGCGCCCTCATAGGTGATATCAAACAAGCCTTCGGGCGTATACTCGCCCGAGAGCAGCTTGGCGATGTGCGCCGAGCGCTGCGCGTTTTCTTCGGGGTGATCCTTCATGTTAAGCCCTTCCGGGTCGATCATGCAGGCGATCAGCGATATGTATTCGCCTTCGGTAAGCTCTGGAACGCTTTTGCCGTAATAATATTGCGCGGCGTCATAAAGGCCGTATACGCCGTTGCCAAAATACATGATGTTGATGTAAAGCTCGATCTGCGTCTGCTTGTTCACGAGCGGGTCGAGCGCAAGCCACGCGCACAGCGTCTGTTTGATCTTTTTGATGCCTTGATGAAAATCCTTGAAATAAAGCTGCTTGGCAAGGCCCTGCGTGATGGTCGTCCAGCCCGCGCCGGGCGTAGAAAAATCCACACCGTGATGCTCATAGAAGTTTGGGTCTTCCACGGCGAGCAGTATCTCTGTCTGCCTTGATGAGAGTGTATCGGCAGTGATCTTAATCCGGCCGGACGCATAGATTTCATCGACGGTACGCTGCGTACCGGCGCGCGCAACGATTACCTCCACACTGTAATAAACGATGGTTGCCGCGATTGCCAGTACAACGGCGATCAGTATGATGCGCTTAAGCCTTATCTTTTTCATGACCGTCTCCTTTCGGTTTGCTCAATACGCTGCCGACCAGCGCGCGCACAAAACGGGATACATCCTGCGCTTCCTCAAGGCTGATGTCGGCATAGCGAAAAAATTCCTCGCGGTTGAAAAAAGCCATGGAAACTACCGCGCTTAATTGCATCGCCTTCAGCTTCATTTCAAGCTCGCTGATGCCATGCCCTTCGTAGTATTGCCGGATCAGCCTGAGCATGTGCCGCTCCGCCGTGAATCCGCGGCCAGTCATCTTATGCTTCAGCGCAAATTTTGCCGCGTCGCCGAATTTTAAAAGCAAGCGCAGCATGCTTTCAATCTGTCCGGTCAGCGCGGCTTTGGGGTCGTCTGTTTCCGGCTTTGTATTGCGGTAATTCTGCGCGGCGGCGTTAAAACGCGCCATAACCGCCTGCGAAAGCAATTCGTCGCGGGATTTAAAATGATAGTTGAGCGTGCCAAGGCCCGCGCCCGCGCGCTGCGCGATATCGCGGCTGGTGATGGTATCGACATCCTTTTCCGCCATCAGTTCCTCTGCCGCTTTCAGTATTCTCTTTTTCATATTATACTGCATGACTCACCCCGAACAAAAACTGAACATGTTCATATCATATTTTATTATTAAAAACGTTTTACGTCAAGAAAAAAAGGATTATCAATTTAGACAAGGCCGTTTTCATCCTATATTGAGAAACGATTGGAAATTTGCTATAATGATTAATAAACATATCGGGTGGGTATACATTCATGGAGCGCTTTTTCACATTTTTGATCCGGCATAAATATATCGTCATCCTCATCACCGCAGTGCTTTGCATACCTTCCCTGATGGGTATCCCACAGATGAAGACCAGCTTTGATATCGCGGTATTTATGCCCGGCGACGCGAATTCCATCGCGGGTACGGTGATTGAGGAAGAGGAGTTTTCTTCTGCCACGCGCGCATACGTGCTGCTGGAGGATAAGGAAAGCTGGCAGATGGCGAAGCTTAAGGAGCGCATCGCGCAGGTCCAGAATGTCAGCAGCGTATCCGGCATGGACGACGTGCTGGACATTTACACGCCCGAGGCGTTTTTGCCCGAGGAAGCGCTGAGCCAGTACAAGAAAGGCGACGCGACGATATTGATCGTATCGTTTTCGGGCGACGCGGACAGCGCCCGCATAGACAGCGCGATTACTGAGATTACCGGATTGATGGAGAGCGGCGAGTACTTCGGCGGCGCGCCGGTAGTGTTTGCAGAACTGCGAGAGGTGCTTCACCATGAGCAGCCTATATACCTTTCCATCGCGTGCGGCATACTTTTGCTGCTGCTGCTCATATCGCTTCCCTCATACCTTGCGTCGCTGTTGTGCCTTATGAACATCGGCGTGGCGATCATATATAATTACGGTACAAACTTTTTGGTGCGCGATCAGGTTTCGTTTTTAACGGTGGCGATCGCGTCGATACTGCAACTCGCGATATCGATGGATTTTTCGATATTTTTGATCCATCGTTTCGAGGAGGAACGCGCCGCAGGCGGCGACCTTGCCGCCGCGATGGCGCGTGCGATGCGCGCAACATTAACGGCGATATCCTCCAGCGCGCTGACCGATTGCGCGGGATTCATCGCGCTCATGTTCATGCAAAACCAGATCGGCATGGATTTAGGCGTCGTGCTGTGCAAGGGCGTGGTGTTCAGCCTGATTACCAGCCTGACCTTCCTGCCCTGCATGATACTCGCGACATATGGCCTCGGGCGGCGGGAGCACCGCGTGCTGATACCGACATTCAAAAAGCTCAGCGTGCCGCTCGTCAAATACCGCTATGTTTTTCTGGCCGTCGCGGTGGCGGTTACGATCCCTGCGTTCGTCGTGAACGGCAAGCAGGGGTATTATTATACTTCGGACAACTTCATGCCCAAGGATACCACGCCCATTGTCGCGACAGAAAAGATAGGCGAGACCTTTGGCACCACCAACACGGTCAATGTGCTGTATCCCAAAAGTATGGCGGCGGTTGAGCCGCAGGCGATAGAAGCGCTGCAGCAGGTCGAAAACGTACGCGGAGCCGCGGGAGTATCCGATACGGTCGAAACGGGCATACCCGAAAGCTTCTGGCCCGAGGCGCTAAAAACCGAATTTGTGGGTGAAAACTACCGGCGCTTTACGGTGACGCTGGAAAGCGGGCTTGATAACGACGCGGCATTTGCAGCGGTGAAGAGCGTGCGGGAGGCTGCGCAGCAATACTTCGGCGAAGCGTACGTGACGGGCAGCCTTGCCTCCGCGGCCGACATGGCCTCCACCGCCGTGCGGGATAATCTGGTTGTTGATGTCATATCGGTAGTATTCATATTTATTATTGTCATGATCGCTTTCAGGTCGCTTACTATCCCAGTCATACTGGTGCTTGTGATCAAGGCGGCGATCTATATCAATGTAGGTATCAACTATTTTTCGGGCGAGGATATGATCTTTTTAACCCCTGTGTTCGTGGGCGCGATACAGCTTGGCGCGACGGTGGATTACGCGATACTGATGACATCGCGCTATCTGGAGTTCCGCGTTTTGACGGATGACCCAAAAGAAGCGGTGCGGCAGGCGATCGGCGTATCCGCGCGGCCGATGCTCACGAGCATGCTCACGTTCTATTTCGCGACGCTTTCGATTACGCTGGTCAGCTCGATGAAGGCCACGAAAGAGATCGCCACCATCGTGGGGCGCGGCGCGCTGATCAGCTTCATCGTCATCATGTTCGCGCTGCCCGCACTGTTTATAATGTTCGACAAGGCAATCTGCGCGACAACGCGCGTGTTGCGGCCGTTACATGCCGCCAAAAGGAGAGATTAACGATGAAACGGATTGATGCAATACTAATATCGCGAAAGCGGGTGCCAAAGCGTGTCAAAAGCGCATCGATCGTGCTGCTATCAGCCATGCTGCTGACGGTGATGCTGCCGGGCGCAGAGGCCGATATGGGCAGCGCAAAAAGCGAGACCGTGTATGCGGTACTCGGCAACGAAGGCAGCTACAAAGGCGCGACCGTGGTCAACTGTTTCCCGGACGGGGGCAGCATTACGGATTACGGCGCGTATGCCTCCGTAGAAAACCTTTCGGGCTCTGAGACGCCCGCCATCGAGGGCGATAAAATTGTGTGGGCTGCGCCTGCCGGTTCCCCTTTCTACTATCAGGGCGAAACGGGCAGAGCGCTGCCGGTCAGTATCAATATCCATTATGCGCTCGACGGCAGGGAAATTGCCGCGAAGGATATCGCGGGAAAGACGGGCGAACTGGCCATTGAGATGACAGTGCGTAACGAAACGGGGACAGGCGAGCTGTATGAGGATACGGAGCGCGAGCTGATTACGCCGTTTGCGGTACAGATCTCGCTGAGCCTCGATAACGCGATGTATACGGTGAAGAGCCTGCCAGACAACGCGTCATCGGTAACCGCCGGTTCGACGATTACAGTTTCCTACGCTTCGTTCCCGCTGCCGGAGGATACGTTCTCGTTTACGCTGGAAGGCAAGGATATGGAGCTGGAGCCCATCGGCATCGTCGCACTGCCAAAAGCGCCGCCGAACCTTGATACCTACGGCGATTTTATCGATATGGACAGCATGACACAAGGCGCGGAAGATATGATATCGGGCGCGGACGACATGGAACAGGGCGTAAATGATCTGCTCTCCGCGCTGCGCAAAATGAGGGACGCGGCCAAGACGCTTCAAGAAGGCCTTGACGATATGGCGGACGGCACGGATGATATGGCGGACGGCGCGGGTGCGATTTATGACAGCGCGCGCACGCTGAAAACAAAGGCGGCGGAGTATTACGCGGGCGTTGCGCAGCTCGTAACGAATTTTCAGCTGTTTGACGCGGGTATGGCGCAGCTGCAGCAAAGCGTGGCCGATATGGCTGCCGTGCTGTCCGGCCTAAACGACGGCGCCGCGCAGGTGGCGCAGGGCGTATCGGGGCTGGACGTCGGCATTGACGATTTATCCGCCGCGAACTCGACTCTGGCGGCGCTCGCGGCGGCGCTTGCCGCAAGGTATCCGGCGGATACAGACGCGCTGACGCTGGCAGGAGGGCTTGCCGACCAGCAGGATGGAATCGAGGAGTTGGCGGGGAATTCGGAGAGCTTAAAAACGCTTTCAGGGGGATTAAGCGCAGGCATGAATACGTTCTATACGGAATTCTCGACGACGTTTTATGGCAGCGTGGCCGCGCTGCGGCAAAGCAGCGCGCAGCTTTACGCGGCGAGCTTGCAGCTTAATGACGGCGCGTATCAGATATCCTCGGCATGCGCGCAGTTGTCAAGCGCGCTCGGCAGCCTTTCGGATGGCGCGGACGATTTAACGGACGGCGCGGCAAAGGCCGCGGCGGGTGTGCCGGATCTGATCGACGCGCTGGATGAGATGATCGACGGTGTGGAGGATTTAAAGGACGGCATGGCAACGCTCAACGAGGATGGCTTAAAGGAACTGAAAGGCACGCTGGAGGGGCTGGAAGGCTATCTTAGCGCGCTTTCGGACAATGCGAAGGGATATACCTCGTTCATGGACGCGCGCAACGGCGGCAGCGTGCAGTTCGTGCTCAAAACGGAAGGGATATCGCTGGAATAGAGACAAATAATGAAACCAAAATAGTTTTCGTCGCTTTGCATTATCAGCAATTTTAAGGGCAAAGGACTTGAGTATTGTTGAAATAAAAAAATACCACGAAATTCTATTTATATGATATAATGCTTTTATCGGAACACGATGGATGGCGATAACGTGCGCAATTTTAGGTTGTATTTGCGCTTTGGCGGTGGTATAATCATTCATCGTAGCGTCTTTCTTGCTCCGCGCAGAATGCCGCGGGGCCACATCCGCACTAAAACAATTTAGCGGCGGAGAGTCCATAAGGAGGTAGCAGCGATGAACAAGTACGAAAGCATGTATATTTTGAAGCCGGATATCGACGAGGAAACGAGAAAGTCCATCATTGAGAAGTTTAAATCCCTCGTTGAAGAAAACGGCGGCAAGGTAGAACAGGTTGACGAATGGGGCACCCGAAAGCTGGCATACGAGATCAACTACATCTCGGAAGGCTATTATGTGCTCATGACATTCGAGGCCGAAGCCACGCTTCCGCTTGAGTTGGAACGCAACTATAACATCCATGACGGTGTGCTCCGGCATAACATAATCAGACTGTAAAGGATGGTAGGTGTATGAACAGGGCGATCATCATTGGAAACCTGACGAAGGACCCGGAACTTAGAACCACCACTTCCGGTATCTCCGTTTGCACGTTCACCGTGGCGGTGAGCCGCGGCTTTGGGGACAAGAAGGAAACGGACTTTCTGCCGGTGGTCACATGGCGGGCGCTCGCGGAGAACTGCGCCAAGTTCCTGATCAAAGGCCGCAAGGTGGGCGTATCGGGACGGATTCAGACGAGAAACTATGAAACGCAAAACGGTGAGCGGCGCTACGTCACCGAAATCATTGCGGACGATGTGGAATTTTTATCGCCTAAGGGAGAGGGCGGTGGAGGAGCGCGCATGACGGATGTGCCGCCGCCGCCGGATGACGCGGGGCTGTTCGGGGACGAGCAGGGCGATTTTGAGCCGCTTGACGACGAGCAGATGCCTTTTTAACTACTAAAAGGAGAGGAGCCTATGACAACGGCAACTAATAATAATGTCGGCGACGACAAGATGCAGAAAAAAATGCGCAGAGGCAGGCCCAAGCGCAAGATTTGCGCTTTTTGCGCGGATAAGTCCAAGAGCATCGACTATAAAGACACGATGAAACTGAAGCGCTTTTTGACAGAGCGCGGCAAGATTCAGCCGCGGCGCGCTTCGGGCGTATGCGCGAAGCATCAGAGGGAGCTTGCGATGGCGATCAAACGCGCGCGCATGATGGCGCTGCTGCCCTACTCGCAGGACTGAACAACATACGGGAGAGAGTGGG
>CAYNFL010000010.1:0-4934 GCA_964396465.1 uncultured Christensenellaceae bacterium | reverse complement strand
GGGTAAAAGCCGCTCTCTTTTTGTGTATAGTGAAACGGTATGGCTTTTTAAAGGCATCATAGTATAATGGCAATGGAGAAAAGTATGGATTATCGGCAAAACTACGATCGGTGGCGCGCCTTCGCAAGAAACGCGGAGGTCGCCGCGGAACTGAATGAAATAGAGTCGGACGACGAAGCGATAAAAAGCCGCTTTGAGATTGAAATGTCGTTTGGTACAGCGGGGCTGCGCAGCCGCTTAGGCGCGGGCCCGGGCCGCATGAACGTGTATACGGTGGGCCGCGCGACGCAGGGGCTGGCCGCGTATGTGATCAAAGAAGGCGGACATAAAAAGGGTATGGTGGTCGCCTGCGATACGCGTAAGAATTCCGATGTATTCGCGTGGGAGACGGCGCTTTGCTTTGCGGCCAACGGCATAAAAACTTACCTTTTCAGTCAGCCCACAAGCGTGCCGGAGCTTTCGTTCACGATATTGCATCTTGGCGCGTTCGGCGGCGTCGCGATCACGGCGAGCCACAATCCGAAGGACTACAACGGCTATAAGGCGTTTGCTTCGTGGGGCGGGCAGCTTTTAGGCGGCGCGAGCGAGGAAGTGATGCGTCTCATTGAAACGGTGCCCTACGATGCGTTTAAAACCATGGCGCGCGAAGAAGCGATTAAAAACGGCCTTGTGACGCTGATCGGCGATGAGATCGACCATGCGTATTACGCGAGGCTGCTCGGCATGGCGCGTCGTCCGGAAAACATACAAGAATACGGCGGGCAGGTGAAGGCGGTATACTCGCCGCTTTTTGGCACGGGCATGCGCACGTTTGAAGCCACGGCGATGCGCCTGCCTTACCGGATATCTGTGGTGGAGAGCCAGCGCAACCCTGATTCGGATTTTCCGGGCCTTGATTCGCCCAATCCCGAGGATCCGCGCACGCTTAGCGAAGCGATCCGCATCGCGAAGGAAACCGGCGCGGATATCGCGATCGGCACCGACCCCGACGCGGACAGGCTGGGCGCCGCCGTGCCCAATGGCAAAGGCGGCTTCATGATGATTTCGGGCAACCAGGTCGGCTGCATACTGCTCGATTATCTGCTGCGCCATCGCCGGGAGACGGGACGGCTCAACGCTTCGGATTTTATCGTCAAGTCGTTTGTGTCCACACGTATGGCGGACGAGATTGCGCGGCAATTCGGCGTCGATTGTGTGACGATTCCTACGGGCTTTAAATACATTTCCGATATGATAAGAAGCAACCCGGAAAAGAGGTTTGTTTTCGGTTTCGAGGAGAGCTGCGGATTTCTCGCGGACGATTTTGTGCGCGAGAAGGACGGCGTGATGGCGGCGCTGCTGCTGCTCGAAGTGCTTTGCGAATGCAAAAAAAACGGCATTACGATGGTGGAGCATTTGCGCTTACTGTATGAGAATTACGGGTGGTATAAAGATAAGGTATACGCCGCGGTATACGAAGGTATGGGCGGTATGAAAAAAATCGAAGGCATCATGGAGGCGCTGAGGAAAAATTCGCCCGCGGTACTGGGCGGGCAGCGCGTATTAAGCCGCATCGATTACAAAACGGGGAAGATCGTCACCGATAATAAAGAGCGCAATTACAAATTTGCGAAAAGCGACGCGCTGGGGTATGAACTGGAATCGGGCTGGCTCATCATTCGGCCGTCCGGCACGGAACCCAAGGTGCGCGTATATTACGGTGTACAGCAAAAAACAAGCGAAGCTTCTGAGGCGCTTTTGGGCGCTTTGGAGGCTGACGCAATGAAGATGCTGATTTAACCCGGGAACGCCGCAATACGCTCAAGGAGATTTTCCATCTGCGCGTCGGTTCCGACCGTAATACGCAGGTACTGCGCGATACGCGGGGTATTAAAGTGGCGCACATAGATATTGTATTGTTCCAGCCATGCCTTAAGGCGCAGCGCATCCGCGCCTTTTTTATTGCCCGCGAATATAAAATTCGCGGAGGAAGGCGGCACATCAAAGCCCATCCCGGCAAGGCGCGCACGCGCATCGTCTCTTGTGGCGATAATTTTCCGGGTAATATTCTCGTAGTATTGCGTATCGCGCAGCGCCGCTGCCGCCATGCACTGCGCCGCCGTGTCGAGCGGGTATGAGTTGAAGCTGTCTTTGATGCGTTCCAGCCCCTTGATCAAATGCGGCTGGCCGAGCGCGTACGCGACGCGCAGGCCCGCGAGCGCGTGCGATTTGCTGAGCGTATGCACAACCAAAAGGTTTGGGTATTTCTCCACCAAGCGGTCAGCGCTCTGCGCGCCGAATGCGCTGTATGCTTCATCCACGATTACCACGCAGTGCGCGTTGTTTTGCAGTATGGTTTCGACATCGGCAAGCGGCAGCGCGATGCCGGTGGGCGCGTTGGGGTTCGCGAGCACGATGCCGCCGCGCGCGCGCAGCGCATCTACCGGGATGGTGAAATCATCGTTGAGCGGCAGCCGCGTGAAAGATATGTCATAAAGCTGTGCCCAGACGGGGTAGAAGCTGTAGGTAATATCGGGAAACATGATGTCACCGTTAAAAAACGCGAGAAACGCAAAGCCCAAAACCTCGTCCGAGCCGTTGCCGCAATATACGTGCGTTTCGGGTAGGCCGTAAAGCGCTGCGGCCGCTTTGCGAAAATCCCCGCCGTCCGGGCGCGGGTACAGGCGCAGCTTCGCCGCGTCGAAGCTTTCATACGCCTTAAGCGCCTTTGGCGAGGGCGGATACGGGTTTTCATTGGTATTGAGCTTGATGATACCCGCCTGCTGCGGTTGCTCGCCCGCTGTATACGGCGCAATGCTGCGCGCTTTATCGCTCAGGAAATTCTCCACTTCTGCCTCCAAAATTTAAAGCTTGCATTCCGAATCGATTTTATCTTATCATAAAATTCACAAATTAATAACAAAAAAAATATGCGGTAATGCAAAAAACGCGTTATCATAGGAATTGATTGTATCGGTATTTATTTTAAATTGTAAAGGGGAGTAAAGCATCATGCCGGCATATCTGACGCACAGGATTGCAGGGGAAAAGGTATTGGACAAGCTGAGCGGAGCGGTGGAAGACTGCAATGCGTTTTACCTCGGGTGTCAAGGCCCCGACATGCTCTTTTTCAGGGACTTTCAGCCTTGGCGCGCCCCGAGAAAAAGCCTGCGGCTCGGGCTGCGTATGCACCGCGAGCGCGTTCGCGAGATGTTCAAGGCCGCGCTGGATTACGCGCGCCATTACAACGATGAAGACCGTGGCGAGCTCATCGCATATATCACGGGATTTATTACGCATTATGCGGTCGATAAGAATACGCATCCTTTCGTTTATCGAAAAGCGGGTAAAAATATCGGCGCGCACAACCGCATCGAGTTCATGTGGGACAGCTTTGCCGCAAAGGAGCAGTGGGATATTGAGCCGCAGCAGTTCGACATCTATTCGGACATCATGTCTGAAACGGTGGGCGAGGGTATCTGCGCGTGGTACAAGGCGGTCATAAAAGATGTATACGGTAAGAATATTCGCCTGCGCGTGATACAAAAAGCGCAGAAGCACTTCGCTAAAATCAAGGCGCGGCTTGCCGATATCAACCTGATGTGGCGCATACTCATCCGCATTATCCGCGGTTTGTGCGGTTTTGATGTAGGAGCGATGACTTACCCCGAGCAGCGCAGCGAAGAATGGTTCTCTTTTGAGGAATACCTGCACATGCAGGATATGCTGCAAAAGAGCGTTGATGAGGCGTGCGATATGATCGGTGTGGCGATGGAATATATTTCGGGGAATGAAGAAGCGTTGCCCGGCTGGTTTGGAGACACCGATTTTTCCGGCGTAAAAGCTTAAAGCGTTTAACATAAAAACAAGCTGCCACCGCCTAGCGTTTTTGAAGCGCGCGTATGAAAACAACAACGCCGCGCATAATAAACGTATCAATAATAAAAGGGTGGACTTATAATGTCAAAAATGAATTGCTCCTGCTGTAAAAAAGCGATGGATTCGCGTTCAATGCAAAACTGTAAAGGCTGCAACGCATACATGTGCCAAGACTGCTACGATTTGCACAGCGGCTACTGCGGCGACTGCCAGCAGAGCCTTGATATGTACGAGTAATTGCGCTGTTTTTAAGATTGCCGCGTCTTTTCCAAATAAGCGTTGATCGCGGCAATGGTTTTGGGCGAGATTACGTGCTCAATGCGGCAGGCGTCGGTTTCCGCAGTATGCGCATCCAGGCCGAGCGCTTTCATAAAAAAATCGGTGATCGTATGGTGAAGGTGATGGATATAATCGGCCTTTTTGCGTCCCTCCGGCGTTAATGTGATTCTGCCGTATGGCTCCTGCAGTATAAAGCCCGCGGCTTTAAGATGCGCCATCGCGCGGCTTACGCTGGGCTTGGTGACGCCGAGATAGCGCGCGACATCCACGGAACGCACGGGTTTGCTTTCCGTTTCGAGCTCAATGATCGCTTCCAGATACATTTCAACGGATTCGCTCGATCCCATGTTAACCATCGGTATTTCTCACTGCCCCTTAAGGTATAACAACCAAAACAATACCGCCGCTATAATGAAAGGCAACAGCAACAATAACCGTTTGGCGCCGAGCTGTTTTTGAAACTCGCGCTCATTTTCATCCGTCTCGGGGTTGCGGATTCGGTATAATGTTTGCCGCCATTTATCTTTCAAGCCCATATTACCGCTCCGGATCAGCCATATTTGCAAATATTATACCATTAAACGCCCGGTTGCGTAAAGCCGGTTCGCAGAAGAGCAAAGGATGTAATATTGAAATGCATAAATATGAAAAGGCATTGACGCCCGGAGTTTCACAGCCAAATAATTTTATACATTTTGATTGATTTGCAGGAGTTTTTTGATCTCCCAAATGGTCTTGATATCTTAAAATTGCTTGATTTGTGGAAAACAATGTGGATAACGTGGATAACTTTATGC
>CAYNFL010000009.1:17052-19140 GCA_964396465.1 uncultured Christensenellaceae bacterium | reverse complement strand
GCAATTTCGATGATGTTCTGTTCTTCATCGAAAAGAATTGCACGCGAACTGGTCGTCCCCTGATCCAGCGCTAAAATATATTTTCCCATATGCCCTCTCCCTTAATGGTTATTAATCGGGTTACTTAATACAGCCCGAAAAACTAAAAAAGTGAAGCAAATATAACCTTGCGTCATACTTGTTTCACTCTCATACTCTGAAACAATTAATTGCCTGACTGTGGAATCCATCATAGCACATTTGAATGAAATTATCAACCGACAACTGTTAGAAACGATATCCGCTATTGATGGATGTGCTGCCCCAGCCATATATGCTCATTGGATGTGGAAATGGCCGAAGCGCCCGCACTCAGCGCGCACGCGACATCCTCCCTATCGGTAATCAGGCCGCCTGCGATGATCGGCTTATCAATGTTCGCCGACAGCCTTTTGATGATCTTCGGTATAATGCCCGGCAAAATTTCGATTGCGTCGGCAGCATTGGAAAGCTGCTTACTGATGTTATTGAGCGCAATCGAGTCGAGAATGAAGAAGCGCTGAACCGTCAACAGGCCGTATGTTTTAGCGCACTTCACAATATTCGGCCTCGTGGAAATAATCCCGTCAGCTTTGGTATTCTTTGCAATATAGTCCACCGCGACATCCCTTGACGAAAGCCCGTCGATTAAATCGATATGAACCAACACGATTTTATCTGCATTTTTTAATCGCGTAACCACCGTGGGTATATTAACGATATCCCCCTGTAGCACAAAAACGATCTGGTAGCGGCTTTCTTTGACCGCTTCAATCGAATCCAAGTCCTTTATGGCCGCTACAATCCTATTGCTTTTAAACAGGTGTATAAACTCTTCGCGGCTGATCATATTCCCTCCCCATGCTACCCTGTGTATTCGTGTTTACTGTAACATGACCTATTATATATTTACGGTTTAGGATCGTCAATTGTAAACTTGGATTGTCGCGTTTATGGCGGTTTGCGTGCTTTGCCTTAAAGATTTGCACAAATTTTAAGGTATTGGTTGGGGATATAATTATATCATCATGCTTTTAGTTTCTGTTTAAGATCGCCAATAGTTCGCCATTGAGCGTTGGTATCCGACCGGTATTCAAAGCGTGGTTGCTGATTACGAATGATACATACATACGGCAGCACACTGCCCGATAATGAACAGACAAAATGGCGAAAAAAAACAGCCCGGCATTGGGCCTTCCCCTGCCGGGTTGCTGATCAACCAACCTTTTTAGGTTATCGATTAAAAGCTAAAACCAACCGCCCCCAGTAACACGGGAACGGTTCTTGCGTGATTTCGCGCTGTTTGCCTGTACGGAAAGACTATTGTTTCTTTTCCGCTTTCTTTGTGAGCGATTTCTCGAGGCGTTTCATCTTCGCGTTCTTGAACGACACCCTGATCTTCTTCCAGAACACGCCCACCGTAACGCCGCACGCAATGACGATACCCGCGATAACCTGTACGATGTATGAGCCCGCCGCCGCGTCGATATAAGCGTACGCCGTCGTTGAAAGCATGATCATCGTCAGCATGAAATATGCGACGAATATCCCTGTATTGCGTAAAAACCTTTTCACTATTACCTCCGGTTATTTATAAAATACTTTTTAATATCGCTGTTACTTCTTCTTTTTTCAAAGGCACCGGGTTATTGTCCATTCGGCCCAGCGTAAACGCCCCCTCTGCGATACCATCCAGCATATCTTCACTTATCCCGAATGCTGAGAGCGTAAGCTCTTGAATTCCGCGCGAGACATCGGCGAGCCATGCGCCAAAGCCTTCATAGCCGCCGAATATGCCCGTGACCTGCTGAATCTCCGGCACTGCTTTTGCGTTGATTCCCATCACCGGCGAAAGCGTTAGCGCCGCGGCAAACCCGTGCGCGATGCCGTAATTCATGGTCAGCGGGTACGATATGCTGTGGCACGCGGTCGTCTTTGTGATCGAAAACGCCAGCCCGGAGAGCAACGAAGCAAGGCACATCCCTTTTCGGGCTTCCGCATCGCTCCCGTTTTTAACCGCTGCCGGCAGATACCGCTTGATACGGCCGATCGCGTCGAGCGCGAGCGTTT
>CAYNFL010000009.1:0-17042 GCA_964396465.1 uncultured Christensenellaceae bacterium | reverse complement strand
GGGAAAGCGGGCTTCTCTTTTTCGCCCAGAATGCTTCCACCGCGTGGCTCAACGCGTCCAGCCCGGTCGAAAGCGTGAGCTTTTGCGGCATGCTCTCTGTAAGCTCCGGGATGATGACCGCCATTTTACAGAAGCATCCGTTATGTTCTATCGACAGCTTTTTCTTGTTCTTGAGATCCCAGATCGTCGCCCATTTCGTCATTTCAGATCCCGTACCCGCCGTGGTGGGCACGGCGATGATGTCGGTCGGTTCGCAATTCTGGAAAAAGCGCTGTCCCGCGATGGCCTCCGCGGCCTCCTCATACGTTACGTCATGCGTATCGGCAATTCCCCGCAGCGAGCTGATGGCTTTGGCGAGATCGATACAGCTGCCTCCGCCGATCGCGAGTATCGCGCCGTACCGCGCCTCGCGGCGCAGCATATTGAGGTTCCTGCACACGTCCTCCACGGACGGATTCGAGCGGATATCGCGGATCAGCTTATTTTTGCTGTCGCCGATGATACGCCGAAATCCTTCGCTCGCTTCCTGTAACCGGCCGAATGTACCTTCATCGGCCAATACCAGTACGCGCGCTTCCGCCAGCGACAACAGCTGCTCATCAAACTCTATTAGCGTGGAAAAACGGATATCCACGGGGGAAAACGGTCGATATTGCATTTCTTTTCTCCTCAATTATCGGGTATCAGCGTCAATATCTTTTTAATCGGCATACAGTTTTCGCTCGCTTCGAGCGACCTGCCGTGTTTAAGTATCGACTCGGCGGTGTTTTGCATCGCCGGAAACATGCTGCGTATGAGGTGGTTCGCATGGATCACGATGTTTACGCCGTGCTGCGCGAGCTCCTCATCCGTAATGCTGTTATATGTCGTCGGCACCACCACAATCGGAACGCCCTTATTGGTCTCGCGGAACCGCTTGCAGAATTCCAGTACCTCGTCCGGCGTTTTTTTGCGCGAATGTATCATGATGCCGTCCGCGCCCGCCGCCACGTACGCGTTGCAACGCGCCAGCGCGTCCTCCATGCCCTTTTCGAGTATCAAGCTTTCGCATCGCGCGATGATCATGAAATCCCGCGTCTTGAGCGCATTTTTGCCTGCCCTGATCTTTTCGCAGAATTCCTCCGCCGCCGCCTGCGTCTGTTTAACCTCCGTACCAAACAGCGAATTCTTTTTCACGCCGGTCTTATCCTCAATGATGATGGCGGAGACACCCATGCGCTCCAAAGTCCTGATATTGAATACGAAGTGCTCGGTCAGCCCGCCCGTATCCCCGTCCAGTATGATCGGTTTGGTGGTCACATCCATGATCTCCTCGATCGTTCGGATGCGCGAGGTCATATCCACGAGTTCGATATCCGGCTTGCCCTTCACGGTGGAATCGCACAGGCTCGATATCCACATCGCGTCGAATTCTCTTACCCCTTTGGACGTCTCCACGCGTGTTTTTTCGGCGATCAACCCGCTTAAGCCGCTGTGCGCTTCGATCACGGAGATGCATGGCTTGTAGCTCAGCAGCTTCCTCAGCCGCGAGCGCCTGTTCTCCGGCATCGCAAGCACCTTATCGAGATGCGTCAGCGTATCCTCCGTCGGCGTCAGCGTATATGGGAACTCGACGAGCTCCCCGCCCCACTGCTTGAGCTGCGCGATAATCCTTTCTCTTATCTCGGCCTGATAGCCGGTTCTCCAGTTGTCGCCGTGCACCACGATGTCGGGCTTCAGCTCATCCAGCACGGCGTCATACTCCAAAGAATCCTGCACGACCACCTTGGATACGCTACGGATGCTGCTGAACATCTCGACGCGCTCCTCAAGCGGTATCAGCGGATACCGTTTATAGGATGCGATCACCTCGTCGGTGAGCACCCCCACGGTGAGCTCTCCCAATTCCGCGGCCTTCTTCAATATGTTGAGATGCCCGCAATGTATGATGTCTGTACTGAAACAGGCGTATACGCGCTTCATACGGATATCCTTTCCGATTCGATGAGTTTTTTAAACCGCGTTGAAATGGTGTCCAAATCAACAAGGTTGTCGATTTCATTGCAAAGCCGTCCGTTCAGTTCCAATGGAAACAGCTTGGCCTGATCCAAAATGCGGTTCAGCGCATTTTCGGCATAAACACCGCGCTCCCCTTGCGCGCAGAACCGTCCGATCTCGTCGAGCCACAGCTGCATATCCTTTTTACGCATGTGGTATATCGGCTGGCAGGCCACGCAATCTTCTCCGAAGAATTCGATGCCGACCGCTTTCACCCTGTCCCCCGCAATCCGCGCCTTAAAATCTTTTTCGGGAAGCGGCAGCGCGGCATCCACGGCGATGCAGCTGATGCCGCTTGCGATGATATCATCCATCACTGACGGCTCAAACACCAAGTCGCCATGAAGCAGCAGTATATCGTCATCGCAAAGCGCGCCGCGGGCGCAATCGATCGAGTATATATAATTCGTACGCTCATACTCCGGGTTCGCCACGAACCGGATATCCATTGCGGTTTTCAGCGATTCCACATAGCTTTCCAGCACGCCGGCAAAGGGTCCGGTGGTGATCACCGCCTCGCGTATGCCCGCCTTTTGAAGCAGATAAAGCTGCCAGCTCAATATCGTAAAGCCCGCGCCGATCTCCGCCATGCATTTTGGCCTGTCCTTCGTCATGTCCCCCATGCGCTTGCCGATGCCGGAATTTAATATCAACGCTCTCATGACTGCTTTTCCCCGCTTAAATACGCCATCAGCGCCTGCATGTTTTCTTTCGGAGTCGTGGTGGGGCGGCCAAGATCGTCCCTTGCCCCCAACGCCACCATCACCTCAATCAACGCCGTTTTGCGCTGCGCCTTGGCTTCATCGATGCAGCGTTTCAAGCCGGATTCATCCGTTGCTCTGCGGTAAAAATCGTACCCGAGCGCTTTTGCGATCGCGCAGAAATCAGCCTCGCCCATCGCTACCGGCATGCCGCCCACCGACTCGTGCGCGCCGTTGTTGAGCACCACATGCACGAGGTTGCCGCATTTTTGCCGCGCGGCGACCAGCGCGCTGCCGAGATGCATCACCATCGCGCCGTCCCCGTCGATGCACCATATCCTAAAATCCGGCTTCTCCATGGCGATCCCCAGCGCGATCATGGACGCGTGGCCCATGGAGCCGACGGTAAGAAAATCGCGCTCGTGCCCTTGCCCCTGCGCTTCGCGAATCTCAAAGAGCTCCCTCGAAGCCTTTCCCGTTGTGGAAATAAAAACGTCGCCCCCGCCCGCGTTTTCCGCGATGACGCGTATCGCCTCTTCCCTTTCCATTTGGCTGTTACTCGGGTACGCCGCTTTGCTTTGCGCGCTCAGCGCGCCCTTGCGGATGACAAAAGCGCTGCTGCGCCCCCGCGCCGTATTCGCGGACGCCAGCTTTAAAAACTGCGCGAACCCCTCCTGCGAGGTCTCCTTGGACATTACCAGATAATCGATGCCCAGCAATTCCAGCAGGGGCAGCGTCACCTCTCCCTGAAACACATGCTGCGGCTCGTCCTTAACGCCCGGTTCCCCGCGCCACCCGATCACGAATATGCAGGGAATGCCGTATACCGCGTCGCTGAGCAGCGACGCGATGGGATTGACCGCGTTACCGATACCGCTGTTTTGCATGTAGACGAGCGCGGGTTTCCCCGTCGCAATGTAATGCCCCGCCGCAAGGCCTACCGCGCCGCCTTCGTTAGCCGCGACGATATGCTCGCCGCGAATGCCGTACTCGGTATACAGCAGCCCGCATAGTGCGCTGAGCTGCGAATCGGGCACGCCGAAATACCGGCTGACCCCGAGGCTTTGAATCCCTTCCAAAAATGCTTTTACGTCCATGCTATTTATTACCCTTGCCGGTGATTTTACCGATGATGTACTGCCCGCCGATTTCCGCGCTGCGTCCGAAGTTTGCGATATACGTTTGCCGAATCTGCGCGATCTTTGCGGCATATTTTTCGCTCGATGCCAGCAGCGTCTCCACCGCGGGACAAAGCTTGTCCAACCCGTCCATCTCGATCTGCATACCGATTTCGCCGCGCAGCGTGATTTCGAGCGGCTTCGCCTCGATCACGTCATACTCCGGGTTGTTGATCTTGGGCGGCGTATTGATGAATATAACGGGCCTTTTGGTAACGAACGCGGCCTCGTATGCCGTTCCCGACCAGTCGCTGATGACGATATCGGAGTTAAATATCGAGCTGCTGTCGGAGAAATCCAGCTCGAACGACAGGTCTCCGCCCGTGTAATCGGCATAGCGTTCCACGATGGCGTTCATATTGGAGGCGTAGCGTTTCACATATTCGGGGTGAGGCCTCACCACCACGCTATATCCTTTGCCGAGCAACTCTGCGAGTATCTCGTGGATGCAGCTGTCGAGTATGTTCTGCTCCTGCCACGAGGGCGCGATCAGTATCTTTTTATGATCGCGCTGCGTTTTATCCAGCATGTCGTAACGCGCCTGTAACTCCTCGAGCATCGTGTAGCCGCACAGCACCAAGTTCTTTTCCGGCAGGCTGTAATGCTTCTCCGTCTGGCGTATCTCATCAAACTGGAACTCACCTACGCAGAATATCGTATCGTAGTGGTCCAGCGCGCCTTTGTGCAGCACCATCGTCGTGCTGAGCGGATAATGGAACATGTAGATGTACTCGACATCCTTTTGCACCAGCGACCGCTTCAGGTGGTATTGCTGCAATTCAGGCATCGTCATCACAAACGCATCGGCTTCAATCTTCATAAACAGCACGATGAGCCTGTTGTCGTCGATATAGTACGTGCGGATCCGCGGGTTGTCAAGCTTAAACACCTGGTCGTTCGGGTCGCTCGTCACGTAATCGATCACGATATCCGAATTTTGCAGTATATGTTCGATGACACCCTTGAAGTATTTATAGAAGCCGCTTTTCTCAGAGTAAAATACCAGCTGTTTTTTACTTTCGTCCGCAAAAAACCGCTTGTAATCCGCTTTGGCCTTCGCCTTCTGCTCCGCAGTGGGCTTAAGTTTCTTTTCCAGCTCTCTGCTTTTCGCCAGAACCTGCTTGCTCTTTTCGAGCGCCTCGTAATCGATATACTTCTTCGGGGGGTACATCGCGTTGACGATCAGCATGATCAGCAGCGATATCAGGTTGCTGCATATCCAGTACAGGCCGACCCCCGCGGGCACGATAAACGCAAAATACAGCGAAAACGCCGCGAGGAATATCGCCATGCCCCAGCGCCCGAGCCAGCCCGCTTCGCGCTGCAGCACGTTGATCTTGTTCTGAACGGCCGAGAGCAAAAACGAGCTTGCGCACGAAAGCGCGGGTATGGCGAGCATAGCGCTCCATACGCCGATATCGGGCGTAACGGCAAGATTTAGGCCGAGGAAGTTGAGATCGAACGCTTGTATCTTCGCGACGGCGTCCGCGGCGCCTGAAACCGCAAGGCCGGAAAACGCATCCGCGTATGCCGGATTGCCGATGAGCTCAATCACTTTGAGGTGCGCGCCCGAGCCCAGCTCCGCTATCCCCGTGATCTCCGAGGCTTTCTGTACAAACGCGCTGATAATGTTTGAATCGAGGTGCAGCAGGTGCTGCAAGGGATTGTACATGACGGCGATCAGCCCCAGTATGATGGGTATCTGAATCAGCAGCGGGATCACGCCCGCGAGGGGCCTGTACTTCTCCTGTTTATACAGCGCCATCTGCTTTTCCGCGATCGAATCCCGGTTCCCGATGCACGATGCCGCGATCGCATTGACGCGCGGCTGAAGCTTCACCATCTTGATGGAGTTCTTTTGCACCCAGATATTTAAAGGAAACATCAGCGCTTTGGTCAGCAGCGTAAACAAAACGATCGCGATGCCGTAATTTTTTACAAGAATGAAACACAGCCACATGATATAACCGAAGGGAACGCCGATTACCGTATTGATAAAACCCATAGAACCTACCCCTGATGCCATTACTGTTATTCAGTAATTAATACCGCCAAAAACCTGTTTTATTATATTTTAACTTCGTTATAACAGCCATTTTACTTTATCATAACAGAACAATATATGCAATAAACGTCGGCGCGAAATTGAAGCGCAGCTGGATAAAATCACAATAGAAAAGGCGCTTTGCGACAGCGCCTGAATGCTCACGTATAAACCCTGATAACCGCACTTCACTATCCGGGTAGTATTTGCAGTAAAGCTTCAGCCTTCGGGAGGGCCGATCATATCAAGATCAAAGCCGTATTCCTTGTTGAGCACCGTCCGCAGCACATTCGCACCGCAAAGGCCCGTGATATCGCCAATGTCATCCCTGCCGCCCGTATAGACCGCGAAGAAGGTATCCGTAGACTGCTCGTATGTGGTGGCCGGGCCGTTCCAGAGCGCTTTGTTCGCCTTGACGCCGTGGTCTGAAAGCACGAGTATGATCGCATCCGGGTCGTTTTGGATAATACCCTGCATGGTCTGCTCAATACGCCCGCACATATATTCGTACTGCTCAAGGAAGTACTTCGAATCTGTCCAGTTCATGATGTCGGCTTCGTCTACTATGCCGCCGTTTGCGTCGTAAATGAAGGGCGCGTGGGGGCAGCAGATGTAACAAAACGTAAACGCGTTCTCATACGTGTAGCTTTCGGGAAGCGTATAGTAAGCCATGATCTCATCAAAAAGATCGCGGTTTGAGGGAAGTATGCCGAGCGCGTCCACGACCGGGCCGAAAAGCGTCCGGCTCAATATCACATCGAGCGTGGTATAGCCGTCCTCGGTTACGCGGTATTCCTTGCTTGTCCCATACGGGATGCGCGGCTCGAAATCGACGAAGCCCGCGACCTCCGTTTCACATAATTGATAGCCCATATCCTTCATAATGCTGAAAAGCCGCGCGTCTTTAAACCGCTCCTGACAGGCGAAGTATCCTTCCGTATCATAATCGAACACATAATCCATGCTGAAAAGCCCGGACATGGCTTCCATTGTAAATTGCTTATAGTTCGTGCAGTCGTCCGAAACGGTGAACCCAAGCGCGCGCATATCGTCATAAAAACCGGTATTGTCGTAACCGAATACTTCCTGCATGCACTGCGTCCCCGCAAGCTCGTCGAATACGAATACATATACGTTCGGAAGCTCGGCGGTTCCTTCCGCGTATTCTTTCGGTATTTGAATTTCCTCGAGTGACGCGGCCTTCCGCGCCGCTTCCGCCGAGAGGCGTTTGTTTTCACTGAGCTGCGGTATGGATACCGCGACGTTGAAAACGATGAGCGCCGCGATGACGCCGGTTACGATGAATTCGATCTTCCCGACCGTTGCCGCGCCCGAGAAGCGGATGATCACGAAGAAAGCGGCTGCAATCACGACGGCGCTGATAAAAAGCACGATACCATAACCGAGCGCGTCCGTCAGCATCCCGGCGTTCGTCAGTATGGCGATCACGATACCGGAAAGCACGGCGGCTTTTCTGGCAGACTTTAAAACAAAGCGAAGTATGGTATACAACACCCAGCCGACTGCTGCAAAAACAGCGAGCGGCAGCACAATCTCAATAAACGGCATCTCCGTAAGGTTGCCGATATACAGATAGAACATGGAGATCCCGGCGCAGAACGCGACAAATATGATGTCAACCAGCGTCTTTATTACGCTGCGCTGTTCTTTGGCTGCACTGTTATTATTATTGCTTTTGTCCATGAATGCTCCCCGCTGCGCTTTCCGCTCCGCAGCGGTACGACGCGGCTTATGATTATCTTTATTGCAGCGCATCACCGATGGTTCGGTATGATGCCCGTGAGGTCGTCCGGAGATTCGGACGTAATGGGATCTTCGATCGGCGGGTAATCCAGCCCTTCGTACATGCTCATGATGTACCGCAGCGTATTGACGCCCGACAGTCCTTCGATATCGTATGGCTGCCCCTTGATATATACCGCGTTGAATATGCGGCACGAATCCTTGTCCGTAATATAAAACGTATGCTTTTTATTGCAGTCCGAGTGATAGCGTATGCCGTGGTCGCTCATCACGATGATGATGCTTTCCGGGTCGTTTGCGATAATGTTGGAAATTGACGACATCATGCGCTTGCAGATGAATTTGTACTGATTCAGGTATATATCCGTGTTTTCCCAGTTTCGGTTATCATTGTAGGCGATGATGCCGCCATATTCGTTAAATACAAACGGCACATGGGTTGCCGTCATATAGGCATAGGTGACGCGCGGCGAGGCTGCCTTATAGCTGGAAGGATTATCGAAGTAATCGAACACCAAAAGCAAGCTGTCCGCACGTTTCATATTATCCTGATTTTTATATTGTTGGTACTCCCTCGTATTCTGTATGTACTCCGATGGGTAAAAACCCCATTTATTCAATGCTTTCGTGTCCACGGTTGTTTCAGAGGAATCACGCCCATCTACGGCGTCAAGGGCGCCGAATCCCGCGACATCCCCTTCCTCTTCATCCCCGAACATATTGGCATCGCTGTATCCCTGCCCGCTGCTGGCGCGCAGGCTTTCAATGCCCTTAAAGTATTTGCTGTCCAGCATCTGATACTGGGAATACCCCAAATCGGAGAATATGCTGAACAGCTTCGCGTCAGGAATCTCGTTTTTACATTCTACCGCGGTTTTATCCCTTGACATATACTCCAGATTCAACAGATCCAAGAAACAATGCTCGGTCTGGTTATCGGTAGCGTAGCTTTCCTGCGAAACATTGAAGCCTTCCGATGTCAGGAACTGATAGAAAACATCGTTGTCGTAACCGTAGTATTTCGACATAATGTCGAATGTGCCGCATTCGTCCAATATGAAAAAGTATACGTTTGGCAAGCCAAAGGCCTCGGGCGCGGCGGATGCCGCCTCGGCGGCATTCCCGCTCGCGGCGGGGGCAGGCGTGGCCTGGGCAGAAGCGGGTGCTACATCGGTATCCGCAGCTACCTGAGCGCTGGCGGCTTTGTCTTTGCCTGCGGAGATAAACGCCATCACCACATTAAAGAGCACGAGGCCCGCAAACACTACGGACAGTATCTTGGCGACGGTATGAACCGGGAATTTCTTTTTATAGAGCAGCCGGAGAAGAAAGAAGAAGCCCGCTATGAGAACAACATACAGCGCGATGCCCCCGATAACGGCGGGGGTATATTTATTGATGAAAAGGCGGAGAAAAGGCACCAGCAAATTATTAAAGTTGACGTAAAAGAATGCGCAAAAAGCGACAAATATACACGCGAAATACGGTTTGCGCAAAAAGATTCGCAGAATTGCGAAAACCGCGACACTGACACCCGTATTGATCCAAATATCCTGCCCGTATTCACCGAATAAATCGGCAAAAGACAGTATACCGATATTGCTTGCAAGGGCAAGAACCTTATGCAACGCGCAGATCGCGGTCAGCAGCAACACCGAAAAAAACAGTTCCGCAACGAAAGCGCCCGCGGTTCCTTTAGATGCCGGTTCCAAACTGTCGCCGGATCTTTTTCCAGGCGTTTGCTTTAACCCGTCGCCGCGTTTTATCTCACGCTTTTGCTCCAACCCGTCGCCGCGTTCGTTTTCGCGCTTTTGTTCCATGTGGGCGCAATGTTCCGGTTCGGACTGCGGCTTCTCATATCTTAATTCTTGCGCGGGGATGATAACCCTTGTGGTTGGAAGCCTTCTTTCTGTCCTCTTTTTCATCTGGAACCCCCTGTAATCAAAAAAAATATAACCTGTTTCGCAGTTGTTGTCAACACGAATCAAAACAGCGCGAAAAAACGCAAAAACAATACAAAAAGGCCACAGTCTTTATGTACCCTCTGCGGTAAATCGTTAAACCTTCCCGAAAACAGGAGCATGGAATTTATCGGTGCTTCGGAATGATGCCTCTTAAGTTATTCGGAGAATCCGATGTAACGGGATCTTCAATCGGGGGATAATACTGCCCCTCGTAGAGGCTTAAAATATAGCGTATCGTATTGATGGCGGAAAGCCCCTCCATATCGTATGGCTGCCCCTTGATATATACCGCGTTCATGATGCGTAGGGAGTCCTTGTCGGTGATATAGAATTTATGCTTTTTGCTGCAGTCGGCATGGTAACGTATGCCATGGTCGCTCATTAAAATGATGATGCAGTCCGGGTCGTTCGCGATTATGGTGGAAAATGTCGCCATCAGATGCTTGTTGATGAATTTATATTGATTTAAGTATACGCTGGTCTTCCTCCAGTCGCGGGAGTATTTGGACGATATGATGCCGCCGTACTCGTTAAACACAAAGGGTACGTGGCCGGCCGACATATAGCTGTAGATCACACGCGGCGAGGTGGGCGCGTAATGCGATGGATCTTCAAAGTAGTCGAAAATCGACAGCAGGTCTTCAACCTGGCTGCTTTTACTGTACCTTTTTGTGCCGCGGATGTAATCCGAAGGGTAAAAGCCCCATTGATTCAGCGCCTCCGTATCCACTTTCGTATCGGATTCAGCGGCCTCGCTTTCCAGCATTTCGGCAAGCGCATCGGATAAGGAACTGTCGGGGGCAATTCCCGTAAATTCCCCGTCATCCTCAGCAATCGCTTTGTACGCCTTCTTCCCTTTCTTGGAGGTCAGGCTCACAATGCCTTTAAAATGATCGCTGCTGGTTGATATCTGAAACTGGGAATACCCCATATCTGAGAATACTGAAAAAAGCTCAGCTTTGGAAATGGCTTTGTAGCATTTGCTTTTGGAATAACGCCTCGAGATGTAGTCCAGATTCAACGTATCGCAAATCGAGTGCTCGGTCTGGTTGTCGGTGGAGTAGCTCTCGCGAATGACGTTGAATCCCCCCATATCAAGAAAACTGTCGAACACTTCGGCGTCATAATCATAATATTCTGAAAGAATATCGAATGAACTGTACTCGTCGAGAATAAAAAAGTAAACGTTGGGCAGGCCGAAAGGCTCCGGCGTCGGCTCCGGCGTGGGCTGCGGCGTGGGCTGTGGCGTGGGCTGTGGCGTCGGCTTCGGCGTGGCAGACAGAGACGGCGTTGCCTGCGTATCGGCAATTTCGCCCGAAACGCCGCAAGCCGGAGCCATGCAGGCAAAAACAATACAAGCAATCGCAAAGGAAAATATTCTTATAAAAAGGCCAGAAGATTTCTTGTTAATACTATGATTCATGATGTACCCCCATGCAGTCACAGAAAATATAACCTGTTTCCTATTTGTTGTCAATACGAATAGCGGAGAAGCTGGGATTGGAATATACCCAAAGCTCCCAATATGGGATACACACGGAATATCGTACCGCGATGCAGTACATATTGATCCCGTATGATTGCCGTATGACCGTTTATCTTTTTTATTGCGGTTTTTTTCTTTTGCATCCAAATATTATTCCATAATATGATAAAACTTCTCACGCAACCTGACATAATAAGTCATTAACAATATTTGCCGGGCTGCTTATAATTATGGTGGTTTCATTGTATGCGTCCTCATCAACGATACAAGGGAGAAGGCTTCGCTGTGTTTATGAAAGTATGGAATGTGGTTTACACGATACTCGTATGCGTGCTGGCGGTACTCGCGATACTGCTTGCGGGCGTAAGGCTTGCGGGCGTTGTGCCTTATGCGGTGTTGAGCGGCAGCATGTCGCCCGCATACCCCACCGGCGCACTGATCTATGTAAAGCCCGTAAAACCGCAGCAAGTGAGCATGGGCGATCCGATTACATTCCGCCTTTCGGGAACCGCTGTCGCCACCCACCGCGTCGTGCGCATCGATGCCGATAACGAATGCTTTTATACCAAGGGCGACGCAAACGTTTCTCCCGACGGCCAACCGGTAGCATTTGCCAGCCTGATCGGTACGCCGGTTTTTTCGATTCCGCTGCTGGGGTACGTTTCAAATTATATTTCCATGCCGCCGGGGCTTTATGTCGCGTCTGCAGCGGTATTGATCATGATCGTGTCGGTTTTTATCCCCCGTTTTCACGGTAAGCACTGGAACGACAGTCGGGAAACGGTTGAAAAGAATAAGCGTGCGGATGCGGTGATCCGAAAGCCGCCCAAAACGGTAAAACCCGCCAACGAAGCCAATTAACATAAAGCACAGCTTTATGAATTTATAAGGAGTAATAGATTATGAAGAAACGTTTGATGATTCTGACGGCTGCCGTGTTGGTATGCCTGCTGGCCGCGGGCGTAACCGTCGCTTGGCTGACCGCGACGGCAGAGGTATCCAACACGTTTACCGTCGGCAATATCGCAATCACGATCGCGGAGCCGTCGTGGACAAGCAACAGCAAGCTCTATCCGGGCGCGGTGATTGCCAAAAACCCCACGATCACCGTAACAGCGGACAGCGAAGACTGCTACGTTTACGCGATGGTGGATAACCAGCTCAATGGCACGCTCCCCGGCGCGGTGTCCCTCGACACGAGCGCCGATTGGACGGCGATTGGTACGAGCGGAACGAAGACCGTATACCGCTATAAAGCCGTCGTAGCGCTGAATGCCGCGGATCAGCCGCTTACACCGGTATTCACAACCGTTACGGTCAGTGAAACCGTGGTCACGGAAGCCAACATCGCCAGCCTGAACGATGGAAAGATTGACGTCAAGGCCTACGCGCACCAGTCCAACGCGACGACGCAGGGTGCTGCGGACGCTGCCGCGCTCGCACATTTCGGGGTGTAATTGTTTTCTTCGTATGCGGAGGGAGAGATGGCTTCTTCCCCCGCATACAGCCCAAGCATAAAGCCCGGGGCGACCGCAACCCTGTAAAAGGAACCGGATGAAAGGTGGAACCTGTTATGAAAATCAAAACCATGCTGCTCGCGGCACTCGCGGTCATCATGCTGACCGCAGCGGGCGGCAGTATCGCTTACTTTACGGCCCAAGGCACTGCGGTCAACGTGATCACATCGGGCAACATTCGTATGGCGCTGCACGACGAGGCCGGAAACGGCCAAGCGTTCCCTCAAAACGGTTTAGGTGCGCTGATGCCGGGCGATACGGCGGATAAAATCGTCTACGTGGAGAATACCGGCGATCACGCGTTATACACGCGCATTAAGCTGAATTGCAGCGCAACATCCTCAAGCGGCGCCGCGCTGAGCTTTGAACGCGTCGCCCTCAACATCGATACGGCAAACTGGCTGCTTGGCGCGGACGGATGGTACTATTACAACTCCGCAGTAGAGGCGGGCGCACATACAACGCCGCTTTTTACGGAAGCAACGCTGCTTCCGGAAACGGGCAACGAATATATGGGCGCCGTTATCAGAATCGGGATCACCGCACAGGCGGTTCAAAAGGCCAACAACGGCGCTGCGGTCTGGCAGGCGTCCGGTTGGCCCGCAGGATGATCCGGAAAGGATATGCCATGAAAAAGATTTTTTCAATACTGCTCTGTATAACGGTAATACTCTCAGCCACCGCATTCTCGAGCGCGGCGTTCGCGCTAAACAGAAATGATAACACCAGCGCCGTGGCTGTTTGGGATGACGACGCTTTTCTCCGTATGACGCCGCAGGAGCAATATGAAACGATATTGTCGCAGGAGGATGATGCGGAGGCCGCACGGCTTTTAAGCCTGCTGAACGCCGAGCAGCTTGCCGCGCTGGAACAATATAAGCAGTCGCTTGAGGCGCAGCGCTCTGATGCTTCAGAATCGGAAGCGCCTGCGGAATCAGGCACAGATGAAGAAGAACCGCCTGCGGCAGAGGAATCTGCACAAGCGTCCGGCGGCACAGATTCGCCCGGAATTGATTATTCTGCAATGACGCCTCAAGAGCTTTACGAATATCTGCTCACGCTGGAAAGCGATGAGGAAATTAACGCGGTTATCAGCGCGCTGACGCCGGAACAATATGCCGCGCTGGATGCCTGCGCGCAAAGCGTCGCGGAAGCGGAACAGAAACAGACTGAAGACGCAAGCGCCGAAAACTATACCAACGCCGCCTCGTTTGAAAATCCGGTCAACGTATCCGCCGTGATGTCGGCGATGCGGGCACTGGGCGATGAGGAGGATGCGCTGGTTCTTGATAAAACGGTAAGCGAGGCGAACGGCAGCTATACGCTTACCATCGAGGCCTATGCGACAGGCGAGGTCAGCATCACGACGGGAGAAACGCCCGTGCCTGCGGATATCATACTGGTGCTGGACGTATCGCGCAGCATGAACAGCGACATGAATTCGGGGTACGCCTCCATTACCTTCAGCAAGAATAATGATGCCTATAACTATGACGACGACCTGTTTATTAAAGTGGACGGGCACTATTATGCGCTCACGATCACGCGCGTGAAAACCGGCGGCAACCGCTATAAATACACTTACAGCTATACAATTGGCAGTACGCCTTATTCGTATACAAGCGACGACGACGCGAGAAACGATCCGCCGCCGTCGGCATTGAATTTTTACTATGCCAGCACGGTGAGCCGCCTTGCGGCGTTAAAATCCGCGGCGAACAGCTTCCTTGATTCTATAGAGGATAAGGCCAACTCCGACGAAGGCGTCGACCACCGCATCGCCATCGTGACCTATTCCGATTCCGCATCGGTCATTTCGGGCGGACGCACCACCAGCACCGCTTTCGTCGGCGCGTATAACAACACAAGCGGCATCAACACGCTGCAAAGCGCAATTAACGGGCTCAGTGTAGATATGTATACGCGCTCGGACTTAGGGCTGCAAAAGGCGGGGGATATATTCCGCGACGACTCTCCTGATGCAAGCGGGCCGAGGAACCGCGTCGTCGTGTTCTTCACGGACGGCGCTCCCGCGAGCGGCGGTATCGGCGAATTTGAAACCGCCGTCGCAAACGATGCGCTTGCCGCTGCGAAGATGCTTAAAGCGCCTTCTTCCGCATCGGGCTACGGCGCTACGGTTTACGCCATCGGCATATTCGACGGTGCGAACCCGACCACGCCAATCGCCAGCGCGTCTAACGAAAATAAATTCATGCATTTTGTATCGTCAAACTACCCGAATGCGGCCAGTATGACGAATTACGGAGCGAAAGAAAAAGACGGGTTTTACCTCTCCGCGGCTGATACCGCGGGGCTCAACAGCATATTCCAGTCGATATCGGAGAACATTGAAGTGGGCGGCACCTCTGTCGAGCTCGATGAAACCTCCGTCATCAAGGACATGATCGAAACCTATTTCGAGCTGCCGGCCGGAGCCAATGTGAGCAGTATCCATCTGTTTACCTCGGAAGCCGACGAGGATACGGGAGCATGGCTCACGCGTCAACCTTTCAGCGGCAGCGTGTCCATCAGCTCGGATCGAAGGACGGTCGGCGTATCGGGCTTCGACTACGCGGAAAACTATTATGCCGCAATCGAAACCAACGGAGTGATCACCGGTTATCAGGGCAAAAAGCTCATCATCGAGATACCCATCGAATATATTGAAGGCTCGTGCTTCGGCGGTACGGTGCCCACGAACCAGCCGACATCGGGCGTATACGACAGCGATATCCTCGTGGAAGCGCTGCCGATTCCCACGGTGGATATCCCCGTAAGCTACGACTTCACCGCGCTCGACCAGCCCATCTACTTAACGCAGGACGCCGCGCTGGACGGGCTGTTTGAGGAAGCGCCAAGGTCCGTTGCGAACGGCATCAACAATGCGTATGTGGATATCGTCTACACCGTGAAAAACGCGGGCGAAACGGTGCTGAGCGTATACACCATACCTGCGGGCGAATCGGACGGCTCATGGAACATCACCGATTTCACGCTTGAGGGGCTGACCGCAAACACCACTTACACGGTCGATTGCACGGTTACGCCGGTAAGCGGGCCGGTCTCCCCCGCATCCCTCACCAAGACCGCCTCAGTATGGGTATGGAAGCCGGAAATCATTTGGCGCGACAGCGTAATCTACCTCGGCGAGACCGCGGATTACGACGATAACTTTGTTTCGCTGACATGGAGAAACAGCAGCGCTTCCGCGCCCGCGCCCGCGGGCGCCGCGCCAACGCTGACGTATCAGTACACACCCGCCGCGGCGGCGTTCGCCGCAAATACGCACGTATCCACCGCTGTGAAAATCGGAAGCGCCGACGTGACGGCATATACACACTTTTTGCATGAAGCCTGTATCTTTCCCGGCTGCGGCTATAACCCGGCGTCGGGGGAGTTCATGGTGCACGTCAAAACCTGTTCGCTGACGATCGCCAAGACGGGCGCTGCCGACCCGACCGACACCTTCATATTCACGGTGACGGGCGGCGGGCAGGCGCTGCGCGTATCGGTGCAGGGCAACGGCAGCGCGACGGTTACAGGGCTGCCGGTCGGCAGCTATACCATCGCGGAGGATACCGCGTGGAGCTGGCGGTATGAAGCGGAAGACGCACAAGTTACGCTGAGTGCGTCCAACGATTTCGGCGCCGCGACCATTGGCAACGCCGTAACAAATGACAAGTGGCTCGGCGGAGACAGCCGGGCAGCCAACACATTCCCGGCTGGCAGCTGAAAAACGGAGGAACCGGTATGAAAGCACTGATCCAAATTTTTAAATCGCCGCGGAAAAAAAAGCTCGCTATTGCGTTTGCGTCGGCAGCCATACTGCTGATTGCCGCCGCGGGCACAACCGCCGCTTGGCTTGCTGCGCAGAGCGCGACGCTTTCCAATTCGTTTGAAGCGGCAGAAGTGACATGCGATATCGATGAAACATTTTCAGGCGGCGTAAAGAGCGATGTGAGCATCCGCAACACGGGAACGATGGACGCCTACATCCGCGTCGCGCTCATCCCCGTATGGAAGGACGGCGACAGCATCGCGGGAGAGGCCGCGTCGCTCGGCGACTGCACCATCGACTGGGGAGATGACGGTACTGCGGCGTGGGCGCTCGGCGCGGACGGATATTACTACTGCAAGCTGCCCGTTGCCGCGGGCGGCAATACCCCGGTGCTGATCGACAAATGCACCGCGGCGGCACATGGCGGTTTGAGATTCGAACTTCAGATTTGCGCGCAAGCCGTTCAGGCGCTGCCCGTATCCGCGGTAATGAGTGTTTGGGGCAGCGCGGTAACGGGCGTGGCGACGGACGGTAAACTGGAGGTAGCAGAATGAAAACGATGCTGAAAACGAT
>CAYNFL010000008.1:0-19430 GCA_964396465.1 uncultured Christensenellaceae bacterium | reverse complement strand
GGTAGAGCAAGGGACTGAAAATCCCTGTGTCGACAGTTCGATTCTGTCCTGAGGCACCAATAGTGCGAGTAGGCTGATGTAGCTCAATCGGTAGAGCAGCTGATTTGTAATCAGCAGGTTGCGGGTTCGAGTCCCATCATCAGCTCCACATGGAGGGATTCCCGAGCGGCCAAAGGGAGCAGACTGTAAATCTGTTGTCAATGACTTCGGTGGTTCGAATCCACCTCCCTCCACCATCTTTTTTGCAGGATATGCGAGAATGGCGGAATTGGCAGACGCGCTAGATTCAGGTTCTAGTGGGGTCACACCCGTGCAGGTTCAAGTCCTGTTTCTCGCACCAGACACATCATCCGAACCACTCAAGGCGGGTATCCCCCGTCGGCGAAGGGTTCGGATTTATTTTTCAGACGCCCGTTGAATTATTATTCCTTTTTGTGTTATAACCGCTCCTTATATAATCTTTTTTAAAACTATATTGACAATTCTTACATGTGGTTCTACAATTGTAGATAATAAAGCTACTTAAGTAATAATACTTCATCGGCAGAAAGCAGGAGAAAACATATGCAGGAAACCATATCGCGATATGAATGGATACTGATGGAAGCATTGTGGAACAGAAGCCCCATGTTTTTATCCGAGATCATGGAGGCGACAAAAACTTCCGTCGATTGGAACGTGAGCAGCTATGCAACCTACCTTAAGAGGATGACGGACAAAGGGCTGCTGACCTATAAGACCATCAGCGGAAACCGCTGTTATTCTCCGCTGATCAGGCGCGAGGACTGCATTGAAACGGAGAGCAGTTATATCCTCTCTAAAATGACAGAGGACAGCAAGCGCCTGCTGCTCGCGAGTATGATCGAAAAGAGCGGATTATCGGATCAAGACATCGCTGAATTACAGGAGTTGATTACAAAGCTTGGGAGCAATTCGAAAAAAGGAGAAAGCCCATGAAGACGCTTAATGTTTTGCTGGAGATCACCATATATTCTAGTGTTCTGTTCTTCGCGATTATGATGCTTAAGCTGTGCTTTAAGAACAAGATGTCCCCATTCCTGCATTTTGCGATATGGGGATTGCTGATTGCGAGGCTGCTGATGCCCATCACGATGGAAAGCTCCGTCCATCTGGCGGTTATTCCAAACGAGACACAAAATCCAACGGCACAGCAACTGGTCCAACCGTCCGCTTCAAACGATACCGCACTGAATACAGAACCATCCGCAACCTTCCAAACAAAGCCGAGGGCAAGCGGCAAGCAGCAAACGCAAACCGCGACAGCTCCCTTTGAAACTTCGAAAGCAAAACAGCCTTTGGTCTTATCAACACAAGGTATTATATTGGCAATCTGGCTTACAGGCGCGGGCATGGGCCTGTTGTATTTATCTATTATTTACGGTGTGCTGCGCAAGCGGATTCGCAGATACGCGGAGCCGCCATCCGAACGCCTGCTTAGATTGTTCGAAGAGGTCAAAGCAGAATTAATTATCAAAAGAAACGTTAAAATAATAGGCCAATGCGAATACGGAACACCTGCGATGTTGTTCCCCAATACAGTATTAATGCCCATCAATATGCTCGTATCCATGAGCGATGAGGAAGTGAAGTTTGTACTGCGCCATGAGCTGATGCACTTCAAACGCGGCGATCACATCTTAGGTTTGGCGCTGTCCGTGCTTAACGCCGTCTATTGGTTCAATCCCATCGTGTGGATCGCCTTTAAGCAGATACGCGTTGATATGGAAACTGCCTGCGACAGCGGCGTCGTGCGTTATTTCAGCAGTGAGGAGAAAAGCACCTATGCCGCCGTCATACTTTCGCTGTTTTCAAAAAAGCAGTACGGGAATCTGGCGTTGGGCATGGCGCAAGGGAATACAAAAAAGATTGCCGAGAAGCGGATAAGGGGTGTTTTTATGAATAATAAGTCCAATCGAACGGTTAAGATGATATCCACTCTGCTGGCGAGCTTGTTGTTCTTTACCTGCTTTACGACGGCCTGCCAGCCCACGCCGGAGACGCCGCCGGTGATACAAAGGGTAGAGGATATCCCCAAAGAAGCGATTATAGAAACCGCTCCGCCATCAGCTGAAATAAAGAATACCGTTGAGCCGGCTGTTTATTCGGCTGCCGAGCATTGGACGGAAACGGTGAAAAAGAATGATTTTATCTCCATCGAGGTGGACTCGGACATTCTGATGCCCGGAGCTACGACCTATCCGGTGGAACGGTTGGAGCGCGTCACGCTCACACAGGAAAGAGTGAACGAGTTGATCGCGTATTTCACGGAGCCGGGAACGAAATTCTATACCGGCGAGAATGTGATGCTGAAGTCGGATTATGAAGAAGAGCTCATTTTTTTGAAACAGGAGCTGCAAAAGGTATTGGACGGCGGCGACGGAGAGACCCCTGAATCCATCCGGTCCTATATAAAGGAAACGGAACGCAAACTGGCAGAGGCGCCCGAAAGCTATACCTATACCTATGTGGAGCCGGTATTTACATACGATACCGATTACGAGACCGGCGAGCCGAACAAGGAGCACGGGGAAAATAGTATTTCCGTCTCTTTGGAATTGCCGGATGGCGACAGATATGGGTCCATCTACGCATCCCGCTATGAAAAAGGCAAGAACACGGGTACCCATTTTTCCTACTGCAGTTTCAGCGGCGGTTGGAATACGGAAAGCTATTTTACCTGGTATGATGAGGAACTCAAGCGGGAAATGGAGCGATATGAGGAAATCAATGACGACGAATGGAAGAATGACCTGAACAGGCAGCGTGAATTTGTAGACGCCGGGCTTAAGAGCATGCAGGGGAACACCATGGATCTGCGCGCCGCGGCGGATAGTGCGATCAAGCTGCTGGAAGAGCTGGAAATAGAAGATATGCAGCTTAAAAGCTATGAAAAGGCGATGTACTCCATGGAGAGCGGACAGGAAGATTGCACAATACCCGCCTGCTACGTGGAATTCGTACGCGAGTGCGGCGGCATCCCCTCGCTTTCGCAAAGAGGCGGCAGTTTCTCGAATAATCTGGACTATTCCGAACTATACTGCGCGCCCTTTGGCCTTGAGAGTGTGAGTATGCTCATCAGTGAGGAGGGCGTGGTGTATTTCTCATGGGGAGATATGGCGCAGGTAGTCGAGCGCGTTGCCGAAGATACCGAGCTGATGCCGCTTGATGAAATAAAGCAGCATGTCCTCGACTACATTTATTTTATGAATGGGGCATGGCTGGACGGACAATATGGCCAAAAGCGCATCAATATCGAGGAAATGCGCCTGGTGACCACATATATCAACGCCAAGGACGATCCCGAACGCGTGCTGATCGTACCCGCGTGGCAAATCATGACGCAGGAAGAGCATCTGTTTGACCAGACAGATACATGGCAAGAGGGAAATGAAGAGGAATACATGATCAATGCGCTCGATGGCAGCGGCATCCTGATGCCGGGCATATTGGAGCGTATGCAGGAAAGGGGGAACCGCTCTTAAACGTCGGAGCAGATACCGTTCATCCTGCATAGGATGATACGGTCGTATTTATCTTCAGCTATATGGACGGAAGCAGAGCCGTTACATTTGATGAAGTTGGATTGGGATTGATACTTGGGCGACGTACTAACAGGACAGCCAAATACGGCTGCCCTGTTTTAATATGGATAGTATTATCTTTGCTGTTGCTCACACGCTCAAGTCCACGTGCTGTATCGTGCCCGCCGTGCCGTTCTCGCGCAGGAATATGCTGGTTTCGCGAATAGCTCCCTGTTGTTCGTTCGCGGCGTTTTTAAGCGCGTAGCTGCTGGAGATGCCGCCAAGGTATATCGCGCCGATGCCCGCCTGCCCGATGGCAAACAGCTTGTCGTTGCCCGCCTCGTCCTTTGTCCATATCTGAAGCCGGTCGTAGATCGCGTCGTTCTCGTCGATCCAGCCGTTGCCGTCCTCGTCGTAGGCGCCAAGCTCAATAAACCCGCTGCCCGTGGAGGGGCCGAACATCTCTGCGCCATTGTTGATGATGCCATCCGCGTTTTTGTCCAGCACGAGAAAGCCGCTGCCGTTCGCCGCGAACGAGATGTCTTCATTGCTGCCGTTTTGATCGATATCGAAGCTGTATTTTTGTGAGGTCAGCTGCGCCGAAGCGCCGCCGAAGTTGACGACCAGCGGATCGACCGCGGTCTGTGCCGCCACCGTTGTGGATATCGTTGATGAAAAGCTGCGGCTTAAGCGAAGGTCGAGCGCGATGTCGATCGTCCGCCCGTCGGCTGTTTGGATAGTGCCCGCCGCAGAAAAGCTCATCTGCGCGTTTTCCGTGTAGCTTTCCTTATGCTGATAGAGCACCGTGCGGCTCAGGCTTTGGGAAACGCTCGTACCCGCCGACGCCTGATAGGAACTTCCGCCGCTGTCCGAATCGGTCCGCAGCAGCTTCTCCGGGATATAAAAGCGCATCTTTTTACCCGTGAGCGCCTCGATCATCTTTTGAAGCATCTGGATTTCCATTGAATCTTCATCGGATATTTCAAAGGTGCTCACTTCGCGCACGCGGATGCCTTGAATGGAGCTTAAGGTAAAGTCCGCCTGCTGCGGGATACCCTCGGCGTCCGTCTGCGCAAGTATCGTATCCGTGGTCTCTGCCGCCGCCGTTTGGGAGGAAGCCGCGGATAATACAATGGTGCTGCTGTCCACTCTCATAAACCGCCTCCGTGCGTTTTTTCCCGCATCCATGCGGGAAAATCGTGATATTATATATATCGGAAGATTTATGGGAAAACTATACGGGGCAGGTTAAACTACCGTTTTGCTGTAAAACAAAAACCCATCCGCATGTATTGGCGAATGGGTTTTTTGCGTGATCGTAATGCGTTACAGCGCGAGGCGGTAAATCGCCTCCGCGTCCTTGCGGCCGATCGGTATGAATCCCGCCAGCGGCTCGGGATAGGCGGTGAACAGGTGATCCACCATCGCGGGGATATCCGCTTCTTTCGCGCCGAGCTCGCCAAGTGTTGCGGGCATGCCGATGGAGGTTAAGAATTGGCGGAATCGCGCGATGCCCTCCGCCGCCGTGATTTTAGGATTCTCAAAGTTCATATCGCAGCCCCACACGCGCACGGCAAACTGCGCAAACCGGTCGATGCCGCGGTTCATCGCGTGCCTCATCCAATTGGGCATGATCACGGAAAGTCCCGCGCCATGCGCCACGTCGTAAAACGCGGACAGCTCGTGCTCAATCGTATGGCTGTTCCAGTCCTGCTCGCGGCCGACGCCGCAGATGTCGGTGTGCGCGATCGTGCCTGCCCACATGATGTTGGCGCGCGCGTCATAGTCGTTAAGGTTCTTGATTACCTTGGGCGATTCCGCGATCATGGTCTTGAGCACGGCTTCGCACAGCCGGTCGGTAATCTCCACGCTCTTCGTGTTCGTAAAGTAGCGCTCACACACGTGCGCCATGATGTCCGTGATGCCGCACGCCGTCTGATACGCGGGCAGCGTCAGCGTGGATTCCGGGTTCAGTATCGAAAACTTGGGGCGAAGCGGCTCGCCGTGAGCTGCCAGCTTAAAGTTGCCGTCGTCGTGCGTGACAACGGTATCGGCCGAGCCTTCGCTGCCCGCCGCGGCGATAGTGAGCACCGTGCCGATCGGCAAAGCGGTTTCCACCATGATATTGTTTTTATAGAAATCCCAGAAATCGCCGTCATAGGGCACGCCCAGAGCGATGCCTTTCGCCGAATCGATGGTGCTTCCTCCGCCTACGGCGAGTATAAAATCGACGCCTTCCTTGCGGCACAGATCGATGCCCTCATATATAAGAGAGCTGCGCGGGTTGGGCTGCACGCCCCCGAGCTCAACAAAGGGTATGGATGCCGTCTTAAGCGAAGCGGTGACGCGGTCCAATACGCCGTTTTTCTTGATGGAGCCGCCGCCGTAATGCACAAGCACCTTGGTTCCGGAAAACTTTTTCACAAGGCCGCCCGTGTTTTTTTCTGAACCCCTGCCGAAACAAAAATAGGTGGGTGAATAAAACGTAAAATCCTGCATACCCATAATCCTTTCCATTTAAATTTATCATTGAAATCCTGTTATGGACATAGTATATTTCTTAAAGTAAGCTTTAAGTCAACAATAAATATCAGGAGGGGCATATGGGCTATACGATCAAGCAGGTTTCCGGCCTGACCGGCCTGCCCGCCTCGACGCTGCGGTACTACGAATCCGAACAGCTGCTGTTCCCCGTACCGCGCAGCGAAGCCGGGCGCAGGGTGTACGACGAAAAAGCGCTGGAGATGCTGTCCATCATCACCTGCCTTAAAAAAACCGGGATGCACGTCAAACAGATTCGCGGCTTTATCGCGCTGTGCGCCGCGGGCGACAAATCGCTTCAGGAACGCTACCAAATGATACTGGCGCACAAGGAATCGGTGGAAAGCCGTATTGCCGAGCTGCAGCGTGAGATGGGCTATATCAACTACAAGGTGGCTTATTACCGTGCCGCTTGCGAAGCGGGCACGGAGCGCGAGCTGAAAAATCTCAAATATCCCGAATCGATCCGCTGCGGTTTTTAGTTAAAAAGGGGAGCAGCGGTAATGAGGGCGGCTCTTTTAAGCCTATGACGGGTAATTCACCTTCAGAAATATAAACTTATTGCCCGCGCTGTTCCAGCCTAAATCCCACGGTACATGGAAGCGGTCGGTCGTATGCGAATTGACGAGCGCAACCCCCTTGGCGTCTGCGCCCGTTACGATGGCGACATGAACGACATTGCCCTTCTGCACGTAGGCGACCACGTCGCCCGGCTCAAGCTGAAAAGCGCTCTGGTATACTTTGCCGTACGTCCCTTTGGCAAGCACGTACGCTTTACCGCTCCAAACGAGATACCCTTCCAGCCCGTCCGCGTTGCACCATGAGCGCGTGGCCTCGCTCGAATTAAAATTCCACCTGTGGACGGTTTTAAACCCGCTTTCATGCAGGCACTGCGAGACATAGTTGCCGCAATCGCCGTCGCGGCTGAAATTGGGGTAATTCTTGTTATAGCTGTACCCTTCCTCGCCGCCGCAGGCGGCTCCCGCCCAGCGGTCGGCATATGCCGCGGCTTTTTTTCTTGCTTCGCTTATATCAGAAAAATCCCGCGCAGATTGAGACGCGATAAACTGGCGAACCTGTTCGGTTTCCTCATCACTTGCGTTCATCGTATCCTGAAACGGGTCAAGATACCACTCCCGGCTAATGGCCCACGAATTTTCCGTTCCGCCCGGTATCAAGTCCAGCGAGTGATAGGTGCCGATGCGAAATATATTTTCTTTTTCGGACGAATCCTCATAGGTATAGGTGTACGTCGTGGAGGCCATGATGAAAAAAGCGTAGCCGCGCCCCACCTTGCGAACGCGCTTGATAACGAGCTCGCTGCGGATACCGGTAAACTTAACACCCTGCCGTGCCGACCACGCCGCAAGATGCGTTGTACGCCGAATTTCATATTCCAGCGCCCACGAGCTGTTTTGCTCGCCGGGCGCGTACATGGCGTTGAGCCTATCCGTATCGCCCGTAAGCAGTATATCGTTGCGTTCGCTGAATATACCGTTTAATACCGGCTCCCAGTCATATTGCGTATCCGCGGCAGCGGGAACACCGGGCTGCGGCGCGGACAGCGCATAGGCCAATACCGCCAGTATCATCATGTAATATACGATACTGATGCTGCTTCTTTTAAATGTACGGATATTCATCGGCATTGCTCCCCAAAGGAATCTCTAAATTCTATGCACCGGAGGGCGTGATGTAGAAGCCGGATGTGAAAGCGCACTGCCGGATTGCTATTGATTGCGGTTCGGGTAATCGAACGGGAATCATGCTGTTATGGTATAATCATTTAAATTGAAGAATGGAAAGCATACGGCTTGTTAATATCGATGAACTGGAGCGCTGCGCGCTGGCGGTTCGCGAAGCGTTCGGCACCGTCGCCAAGGACTTTGGTCTTACAGAACAAAACTTCCCGACAAACGGGGCGTTCATTCAAGAGGAACGCCACATCGCGCGATCATTGGGGAGAATACCGTGCTGAAGCAATGGTATCTGAATAACGGATTCATCCATACCGGCACGCGGTATTTGAGCATTTGCCTTTCACGGTGGGTTTTTTGGAAGCCAAACTGTAAGTATCATAAATAAACGGCATACAACATTCCCCCTGATCTAGCGCACACCAGAGAAGATGCCGAATGCCGTTATTTACTGTTAATAATGTTTACGCCTGCGTGTCCACCCCGCCGCTCTGCGCCCAATTGTCGAGCTTTTCCATGATGGCGTTATAGGTATCGCCGCAGATGCCGGGGAGGTCGCTGCCGAGCGATTTGCCCGCAAGCTCAAATCCCTTGTTAATGGCCGCTTTAAGCTCTTCAAGCTTGCTCGTATCGCCGCCCGATATCGCAATTGCGAACGAAACGATGCGGTCGCTCACGGCGTTTACGCCCCAGTACCCGTCTTCGGAAATAGCTGCCTGGGCTTCCTCCGGCGTCATGTCGCTGTCGAACTCGATCTCGTCAAACGCGGTGCGGTAAGCGCCGCTCTGTTTGGTGAGCAGTTTTTCGACGAGTGTGCGAAGCGAGGCGTTCTGGGCCTCCACCTGACTCTTGATCTTCGCGATTTGGCTCGCGCTCAGCTTGCCGCCGCTTCCGCTCAGTTCTACCGAGTACGAAGCGTCAGCTTCCTTCTGGCCCTCCGCAGTCGCGTCGCGCACGCTTTTCGTGCCCGGAACGTACTCCACACTGCCTGCCGGTTTTACCGATTCGATCATGATTGCCCTCCTTCAACACGGGTGGCTTATCGTTGATTACATATATAATATCGGCTCATATTCAGGAAAAATGAACCATGAATCTAAAAAACCGGATGAATTTTCGCAAGTGCCGTGTTATTATCTGAACATGCCTATTTGTTTAAAAAGACAGCCTTTTGATATTACACGGCTGCAATTGATAAACCGTCTCGTGCCGCGGGCGTTTGACGGCTTTTGTATCGCGCATATTTCCGACCTGCACAACCGGCGTTTCCCGGAAGGGCCGGAGCAACTGGCCGCGGCGATTCGCGCGCAGTCGCCCGATATTATTGCCGTCACGGGCGACCTGATCGACCGCCACTGTCCAGACATCGAAACGGCAATGGGTTTTATCCGGCTTGCCGTAACGATCGCGCCCGTATACTATTCGCCGGGCAACCACGAATTCATGTCGGGAAAGTATGATGCGCTCAAAGCGCAGCTTAAGCAAGCGGGCGTACATGTATTGGAGGATGCGTCAGAAACGATAGAGAAGAACGGCTCCAATATTGTGATTGCGGGGCTTAGCGACCCGGCGTTTTTTAATTGCCGCTCCAACAACGCGGATAAAGCCGTGCTGGCGGAGCGCGAAGCGGCGCTTTGCCGCCTCGCCTTGCAAGGGCAAACGCTTTTCGTGCTGCTGTCGCACAAGCCGGAACTGCTGCCCATATATGCGCGAAGCGGCGTAAGCCTCGCGCTGTGCGGCCACGCGCACGGCGGGCAGGTGCGCCTGCCGTTCGTCGGCGGCCTGCTTGCGCCCGGGCAGGGTATCTTTCCAAGATATACGAGCGGTATGTATAAAGAAGGTGAAGCCACGATGATTGTCAGCCGCGGCCTTGGCGGGAGGTTCACGCGCCTGCGCGTGTTCAACCGCCCTGAGTTGGTCATGGTCACTTTATCCGCATTGTAACGGCTGTTTCACTCAAAAGCCTTCAAACCATTTATGCAATTTGTATAGGATAATGATATTTGACGCGCGGCGGGGCGAGTGGTAGAATACACAAAAGCCAATCGTACGGAGGTTTTTCTATGAGTAATTTGCAGAATGAGATACTTGACATGCTCGAACGCGACGCGCGCCTGAGCGCCAAGGAGATGGCCGGAATGACGGGCGCTTCCGAAGCGGAGGTGGCCGCCGCAATCGCCGAATTGGAGAAAGAGAAGATCATCGTCAAGTATGCCGCGATTATCAACAGAGAAAAAGTGAATTCGGACGAGGCGGAGGCGTTGATCGAGGTGAAGGTGGTTCCCAAGCGCGGGCTCGGGTACGATGACCTTGCCAAGCGTATCTACGGCTTTTCAGAGGTTACGGCGGTTTATTTAATGTCGGGCGCATACGACCTTTCGGTCATCGTGCGCGCGTCCGGCATGAAGCAGATCAGCAAATTCGTGTTTGAAAAGCTCGCGGTTTTAGAGGGCGTTTCCAGCACCGTGACGCATTTCATCATGCGCAAGTATAAAGAACAGGGCGTGATCTTTGCCCCGCGTGAGAAGGGGGAAAGGCTGGTGATTTCGCCATGACGCTGGAAGACAGGCTTTCCGTCATCGTACGGGACTGCCCGCCGTCGGGCATCCGCAAGTTCTTCGATATCGCCAGCGAGATGAAGGACTGTATTTCGCTCGGCGTGGGCGAGCCGGATTTTGACACGCCGTGGAATATCCGCGAAAGCGCGATCTACGCGATTGAAGCGGGGCATACGCACTATACCTCCAATCACGGCTCTACCGAGCTGCGCAAAGAGATTCTGAAGTATCTCGCGATGCGCCTGAACCTGATATACGATATCAATCAGGTGGTCGTTACCGTAGGCGCGAGCGAAGCGCTCGATCTTGCTTTCCGCGCCATCATGAATCCGGGCGACGAGGTGCTGGTTTCCGCGCCGTCGTACGTGTCATATATGCCGGGCGTGCTGTTTGCGGGCGGCAAACCGGTTCCGATGGAGCTCAAAGAAAGCGAGAATTTCAGGATTACGCCGGAGAGCCTGCGTTCCTCCATCACGCCCAAAACCAAAGCGATCGTGGTCGCCTTCCCCAACAATCCCACGGGCGCGATCATGACGCGTAAGGACTATGAAAAAATCGTGCCGATCATCATAGAAAACGACCTGATCGTGATTGCGGACGAGGTGTATTCGGAGCTGACCTACGGCAGCGAAAGGCATTGCTCCATCGCTTCGTTGCCCGGCATGATCGAAAGAACGATCGTCGTCAACGGGTTCTCCAAAGCGTTCGCGATGACGGGATTCCGCCTTGGATACGCGGCAGGCCCCAAGGCCGCCATTGACGCTATGGTCAAGGTCCATCAGTATTCGATGCTATGCGCGTCCGCGCTGAGCCAAGACGCGGGGGTCGAAGCGCTGCGCAGCGAGATGGCGAACGGCTTTTCGCAGGTGAAGGAGATGGTCGCCGAGTACAACCGCAGGCGCAAGCTCATGTACGCGGGGTTTAACGCAATGGGGCTGTACTGCTTTGAGCCGCTCGGCGCGTTCTATATCTTTCCCAATATCAGTTCCACCAGTATTTCTTCGGAGGAGTTCTGCAAACGGCTGCTGTTTGAAAAGAAGGTGGCTTGCGTGCCGGGAAGCGCGTTCGGCAGCAACATGGACGGCTTTATCCGCTGCTCGTACGCGACGGCATACGAGGATTTAAAAGAGGCGCTGAGCCGCATCAAGGATTTTATTCAAGGGTTGTAATATATGCATACGGTATATGTCGCCCGGTGCGCAGGGTACGATTTAAATGAGGTGCGCGCCGCGGCAGCGCAGGGGTTAAGTGCGCTTGGCGGGCTGGAAACGCTGCTTGCCGGGCGCTTTTCTGTTGCGCTCAAACCCAACCTGCTAAAAGTCAGCCTACCGGAAGAGTGTACGACGACGCATCCCGCGGTCATGCAAGCTGTTTTGGAGGCCGTCCGCCAAAGCGGGCGCGACGCGTTGGTGGTGGAGAGCCCTTCGGGAGCGCTGACGGATAAAGCCTTGCGCGCCGTGTATGATGCCACGGGCGCGACGCGCGCCGCGCACAGCGCGGACGCCCGTTTGAACTGGGATGTCAGCTCTTATGAGGCGCATATTGAAAACGGGCGCGCGGTGAAAACGCTGCCCGTACTCAATGTAGTCCGCCGTTACGATGCCGTCATTTCGGCGGCAAAGCTCAAAACGCACAGCATGGTCACCTATACGGGCGCGGCGAAGAACCTGTTCGGGCTGGTGCCGGGCTTTTCCAAGGCCGAGTGCCATTTCCGCTTCCCCAACAAAGACGACTTCGCGAACATGATCGCGGATATCGGGGATTTCATCCGCCCGCCGCTGTCTATAATCGACGCCGTGTGGGCGATGGAAGGAAACGGGCCTTCGGCGGGGACGCCGCGTCATCTTGGCCTTTTGATATTCTCGGATAACCCGTTTGCCGCGGATGCCATCGCGGGCCGTATCATCGGCCTTGACTGGCGCGATAACCCGGTCATCCGAAGCGCGGCGGAGCGCGGGCTTTGGCGTGAGCAGGATATCCGGCTGCTCGGCAAGCCCGTTGCGTCGGTATCCGTACACGACTTTAAAAAGCCGGAGATCCATGAAGCAAACGTGCTCATCGGGCGCTTGCCGCGCGCGCTGGTAAAAACGGCAGGCCGATTGTTTGTGCTGCGCCCGCAGTTTGACGCGCGCAGATGCGTCGGCTGCGGCATATGCGCGGAGGACTGCCCGGCGGGCGCGATTATCATCAGGGAGAAAAAAGCGCAGTTGCATCTTCAAAAATGCATCCGCTGTTTTTGCTGTCACGAGGTCTGCCCTCAAAAAGCTGTGATGATCAGAAAATCGCTTCCGCTGAAGCTGATGGCCAAAATCGATGCCATCAGAGTTTTAAAAACCCGTGAAAAGACCTGAGAAACCCGTGAAAATCGCTTATTCTATGCAAAAGTATCGAATAAAAGCGGAATAAAACCAAAATTAAATGATATTGAATGATTTCACGTTAGAATTGACTTTGACTATCTTTGACCTAATGGGTATAATGTAAACAAACCAACGACGGGAGGAAGTACATATGACACTGTTACCATATGAGGGACAATTGGGAGTTTGGGGCGGCAGGCTGCTTAGCGGTTTGCAGATGAACGCTATCCGCGCGGATGTGCGTGAAGCCAAGGAGAGCTTTATTGTGGAAGCCGAGCTTCCGGGCATTAAAAAGGACGATGTGCAGATCGTGTGCCAGGAAAATGTGCTGACGATTTCGGTAAAGGCGGAGCAGAGCGCGGAAAACAAGGAAGAAAACTACCTGCGCCGCGAGCGCTTCAGCGGCGAGGCGGCACGCAGCTTTGCGCTTCGCAACATCGACGAAGCCAGCATCAGCGCGAAGATGGAAGACGGGGTGCTCTACATTACACTGCCCAAGGCAGAGCCCGAAGAAAAGCATATCGAAATTGTGTAAAACCGGCTTTCAGTGACGGGGATTAAAACACCCGGGAACCGGCGTTTGGCCGCTGACAGACTTCGTTTGCCAGCGGTTTTTATGTGTATTACCTCATCTCCCTGACTGCCTTTCTCATGGCATTGGTCTGCCACTGGCAGGGTAATCTATCGAAAGGCATGCTTCCGTTATGAAATAACAGCGGTTATGGATCATGGCGTATTTTGTATCCTGAGAACGGTTCTATACCGGCAAGCATATTTCGTATAATTGAGTAGCCGGTATTTCTCAAAGCAATATTATTGTAATAAATATTGTAATATAAATAGGTTTGAGATATAATGGGAATCGAAATTGCTTTAGGGTTATTCTGAAGAAAAATTTCCTCCCAAAGAAATAAGCAAGCAATACAACGGGTTATTCCATTGAAAGAGTTAAAAAATACACCGAAAAACCGATGTATATTATAGACGCTTTAATGGATTACCTGCTTCGATAAGTATATTGCATACCGATATTTATTGCGGGAAGTTAAAATGAGCGTTGAGAAACAAAAAGATGATGCCAACGGAGAAAAGAGAACCGTTGAAACAGAGAACACTGCGGTAAGGAACGAGATTCGCAGCGTTTCCCGGGATTCGTTCTTTAACGAGTTTGGACCGGATTTTGCTGAAATTGAGATGATGTCCGCGCAGTTACAGAATATGCTTAATATTCTGGGTATCAGCAAGGGACACAAATTCGACGCTTTATGTACTTGGAATCAAGCGCAGTTTCGCAGCGATGACGACCTGTGGAAGCTGCCGCCGGACAATACGAACGCCATGAAGTTTCTGGTAAGCGACGTAATCCGGAAAGCGGGTTCCAGCATCACGGAATACGACGGTATTAAACCGGATTATACAAAGAATTTGTTGAGTGTGGGGAGCCCCACCTCCGACTTGTTTTCCAGAAAGTTTATGGGGTTTATGCCGGACGCAGAAGATGATACATATATGATGCTGTGCCGCTGCCCGGTCGCCTTACCCTATATATTTAAACTGGACAGGGAAAGCGTAGGGAAAACGACGATTACGAGGCTCGTGCAGGACAAACAGATGGAGGTTTCAAGGCCGAATTGGTTTATTGACGATGGAAAGGAACAGTATGTTCCGCAGCACAATGACGAAGGCAGGCTTGTGGATGATTACCTGCTGATTACGTCGCTTCCCAACTATATGCATCCTAATGGAGATTTCGAAAACAGCCGGATATTAAATTTCGGCGGTACGCACGGCGTGGCGACCCGGGCGGTAAGGCAGATATTCTCGCTGGAGAGCGAAAACTATAATATCGGACGCGGAATATGGAGAGAAATAGGAGAGAAGGTTAACGCAATTAAACCCGGTGTTTTGGAGCATTCGGGAGTTCAGATATTGATCAGGGTAGGCGTCAAAAAGGAAAATGCGTTTACGGATATCATTGAAAAAGCTGTGGTGGTCGGCGTTAAAATCTTCGGGGATAGTCAAACATTCCGCGAAGCGCATAGAATAGTAAGCGGGTGGAAATAAAATGGGTAACGATGAGAAAAATAAAAAAAGTGATGGTACAGCCCAAATAAACGCCGGGATGGCGCAAGAAGCCGCTAAGATATGCGAGTGTATCCGGTTTAGCGGCGATACGCTTTACCATTATACTTCCACGGACGCGCTTGTAGGCATCTTGGAGAAGCGGCAGTTTTTCATTTCGGATTACAGCTGTATGAATGACAGAGCGGAATCAACGTATCCTCAAAAACTTTTTTCTGAACTGCTGGGAAGCGAAACGCCGGAAATCCGGAATGAACTCGAAGCGATTGCGGAACAGGCGCAGAAAAAGGCGTTTGTGCTGTCGTTCTCGACAGAATCGGATGAGCTTTCGATGTGGACGTTCTATACGGGAAAAGGGGGATTCGGGTACAGGCTTGAGATGGATGTTCAAAAGTTTATGGATATACTCAAGCCCGCGGGAAAGCCATGGGCAATATGGGATTACGTTAAAGCCAAGGATGCAACCAGACCGGAATTGCCAAAGATATTGAACGAAAACCTGTATTATCTGAAAATGCTCGGGGAAGTGATCTACGATAAAGCAGAGCAGGTAAAGCCGCTGCGCGGTACGATTGCGTTTTATAAGAAGCACAGAGAAACCAGTAAATTTGCTGCGGAGCAAATAACAACAGGTATCTTATCGAGGGTGTTTCCATTTATTAAATACGAAAAGTTTTACAACGAGCATGAAGTACGCCTCGTGCTGACGATTGATAATCTGGAAACCATAGGCGGATTATTAAACTTCAGGTCTTCCAACAACATGATCGTCCCTTACTTAATATTAGAGCTGAAGCAGTGGATGCCGGATTTCTTTAAAAACGTCATGATCGGGCCTCCGGGCAACAGATATGACGATATTGAAACGGGGCTTCATAAGTTTCTTGTGGTGCAGGGGTATCACAAAATGGAGATTCAAAGATCCAGCATCGAGCTGCGGCATATTTGCTATTGAAGCGCTAAATAAAACCAACAGACGGCCAAACGATCTGGCTGTATTTTTATGCGAAAAATAGGCTGGGACACGCGGGCAAGGCAAGCGATAAAAATGGACGGATATACGGTTACTAACTCTAGCGGCGCATATTGATGTCCAGATGATTATAAAGTGAATATTGTGTAAAGGAGCACCATATGGCGAAGGATAAAACGGCTTTTGTGTGCAGCGAATGCGGGTATGAAAGCGTGAAATGGCTGGGGCAGTGCCCCGCCTGCCGCGCGTGGAACGCGATGGAGGAGACGGTGGTCGCTGCGCCCGAAAAGCAGCGCGCTGTTTCCGCTGCTGCTGCCGAGGCTGTATATTTAAAGGATGTGCCTGCGCAGGACGACGCGCGTTTGCTCACCGGTTTTGGTGAGCTTGACCGCGTTTTGGGCGGCGGCATCGTGGAGGGCTCCGTGGTGCTCGCGGGCGGCGAACCGGGCATCGGCAAATCGACGCTGCTGATGCAGGTGGCGAGCGCGCTGGTGCACGCGGGCAGAAAGGTACTCTATATCACGGGCGAGGAATCGCTGCGGCAGGTGAAGCTGCGCGCACAGCGCTTAAGTGCGGGCGGAGGAGTGCTGTTGATGGCCGAAACCGACATGCTGGGCGCGATAGAGCGCATGCATGCGCTCTCACCCGATTTTGTGGTGGTGGACTCGATACAGTCAATGGTGTCCGCGCGTCTTTCCACCGCGGCGGGCAGCGTAAGCCAGATACGCGAATGCGCTTCGCTTTTGACGCGCGAGGCCAAGACGGGCGGCGCGGCGGTGTTTATTATCGGCCACGTCACCAAGGAGGGTGCGATCGCGGGGCCGCGCGTTTTAGAGCACATGGTGGATACGGTATTGTATTTTGAGGGCGAGCGGCAGGGTACCTTCCGCATACTGCGCGCCGTCAAGAACCGCTTTGGTTCCACCAACGAGATCGGCGTGTTCGATATGCGCGAGGACGGCATGGCTGAGGTCGAAAACCCGTCCGGGCTGCTGCTCTCCGAGCGCAGTTTCGGTGCTTCCGGGTCGTGCGTATACCCTTCCATCGAGGGGACGCGGCCTGTGCTGCTCGAAGTGCAGGCGCTCGTATCGCCCACGTCGCTGCCTGTGCCGCGGCGCATGGCCTCCGGCATGGACGCCGGGCGTCTCGCGCTGATGCTCGCGGTGCTCGAAAAACGCATGGGGCTGCACCTCGGCGGACAGGACGTATACGTTAACGTCGTGGGCGGTATCCGCATAAGCCAGCCTGCGGCGGATCTCGCGATGGCGGCCGCCATTGTCTCGAGCTTGCGCGATAAAGCGATATGCGACGCCGTAGCGATCGGTGAGGTGGGGCTTACGGGCGAGGTGCGCTCCGTAGGGCAGGTGGAAAAACGGCTTATCGAATGTGCCAAGATGGGGTTTACACGCGCGGTGATCCCCAAGGCCAACGAAGCGGGGCTTAAAGCGCCGCAGGGGATCAGGGTGTTTGGCGTACGAAGCGTGTTTGAGGCGCTTGAAGCGCTGATACAATAAAAATTGGCCATAATGGGTTTTGATATTGACATTTCGGATAAAAAGTATATGCTTAAGATGAACACATGTTCAATGAACATGTGTTCAATAATAATAGGAGTATGAATCATGGCAAAGGTGAATATCATCGGGGCGGGGCTGGCAGGGCTCAGCGCGGGCATATATCTTCAGCAAAGCGGAATACAAACCGAAATATTTGAAATCGCGGGCTGGGCGGGCGGCGTTTGTACCGCTTGGGTACGCGGCGGCTACCGCTTTGACGGTTGTATCCATTGGATGGTGGGGACAAAGCCGGGTACCCAGATTTGTGAGCTGTATCGCGAGGTAGGCGCGCTTGAAGCGGATACGGCTGTTTATAACGCCGATTCTATTCAAATTGAAATGCAAGGCGAGATGCTGAAAATTCCGATGGATGTGGAGGGATTCAGCGTATTTTTGCACTCCCTCTCGCCGCAGGATGGCGCATCAATCGACGTACTATGTGAGGACATTGAAGCAATGGCGAAATGCGACATGCCATTGGATGCGCCTTCAAGCATCGGTGAACTCATCAAATTTATAAAGAGCGGCCGGGGATTTATATCGGTCACGAAAAAATACCTTGGAAAAACCGTTAGTGAATTTTGCGAGGCTTTCCAGAGCCCGCGCGTTCGGGCGCTTCTCTGCATGCTGATGCCGGAGGAATTTTCAGCCATGGGGCTTGTTATGATGCTGGGTACGCGCATGGGTGGCAACGCGGGATATCCCATGGGCGGCGCGCTCGATATGATCCGGCGTATGGAAGCTAAGTACCGCGCGCTGGGCGGCAGCATCCGGTTCCATTCGCGCGTGGAGGAGATCGTCGTGGAAGGCGGAAAATCCACGGGCGTGAGAAGCGGCGGCGAGTTCTACCCGTCGGACGCAGTGATTGCCGCTTGCGACGCATACGATACGCTTAAAAATATGCTGGGAGGCAAATACGCGCATCTACAGATAGACGCGCTGCTTTCCTCTTCGCCGCTGTTTCCGCCGCTGGCTCTCGTCTCCTTTGGGCTGAAGCGCAAGTTGGATATTCCGTTCAGCATCATATACGAATGCCCGGAAGGCATTGAGACCGCTCCCGGAGAGGTGAGTTACTCCCTGAATATGCGCTCGTTCGATTTTGACCCGGCGGCGGCGCCTCAAGGGTGCAGCGTGATGGCGATGCTGGGCGCGCCGTTGGATTACTGGCAAAAGTTGCGCAGTGAGGATGCAGGTGAATATAAGAAACAAAAGCAGCGGCTGGCGGATGCCGTCGCCGATGCGGCAGACAAGCGCATACCGGGCTTCAAGGATGCGATTGCGGTGACGGATGTCGCGACACCGGCCACCTACGTGCGCCTTGCCAACCTGTACAAAGCGTCGTTTGAAGGATTTGCGCCCACACCTGCTGCGCTGAAGACCCAAATCAGCAAGCGTGTTCCCGGCGTGAAAAAACTGCTGCTATGCGGGCAATGGACGACAGCAGGCGGAGGCATCTGCTCGGCGGTCGCAAGCGGCAAGGCAGCAGCGAAGAATATACAAAAGGAGTTGAAAAGATGACAGCTAAGGGCGGTATTCGGGAGAAGCAGCGGCTGGAGCGGCGAATGAGGATACTGGAATGCAGCCTCGATATGTTGATCAGCCGCGGATACGAGGCGATGAAGATACGGGATATCGCAAGGAAGCTGAATATGAGTACGGGCCTGTTTTTCAACTATTTTGAGTCGAAAGAAAAGATATATGAGGAACTGATGCAATACGGCGTATCCGGCCCAAAAAGCGTATTGGAATTGAACACGCCGGATATCAGTCCGGTTGTGTTCTTCGAAAAAGTGACAGAAGTAATATTGGATTCGCTTAGAAACTTCTCGATGACTGCCAAACTGTTCCTGTTGATGGCGCAGACATTGCGTTCCGAAACAGCGCCTGAATGCGTCAAGAAACTCGTCGCGGGATTCGATATGGTGACGCCTGTGATTTCGGTGATTGAGCGCGGGCAGCGGGAAGGGAGTATTAAAAAAGGAAATCCCGCCGCGCTGGCGGTCGCTTACTGGGGCGCCGTGCAGGGTATCGCGGAGAATGTTGCGCTCAGCCCGGAATTGCCGCTGCCTGAAGCAGGCTGGATCGTCGATATACTACGAGAATAAAAAGCCATTAAGGCGG